>JAITAY010000117.1 GCA_031283915.1 Tannerella sp. | reverse complement strand
CAGGCGCGCAAGGTCGATTTCTTTTGCCGTGGCGGGCGATTGGGCGTGCAGACGGCTCCAGAATGCATGGCTTTCCTTCGTTGGATAAAGTTCCGATCGAAAGAAGTAATCATCCCTCAGCAGCTCGTCGGCCGTATATTTTGTATAATCCGTCATTTTCCGTTTTTACGTTTCTTCAAGGATACGGACAATCCGGTTTTATACTCACTGAAATGCTATTTTTTTTGATTATTTTTCAGGCGGCTAAATATCAAGGTTTTCGATGTCGAAGTTTTCCCGTATTTTTCTGAGGGCGCGCTGGAGAAGGTTCTGGGCGGACTGGTAGTTCAGGTTCATCAGTTTGCAGATTTCGTCCCACTGGAGTTCCTGTATGAAGCGGTAATAGATCAGTTCCTTCTGGCGCGGGCTGAGGACGGACAGCAGCTTTTCGATCATTTTTTCCTGCCGGACGAGCTGTTCGTTGTCGATGTATTCGTCTTCGACGGTAGGCTCGAGCAGAAACGGTGCATCAACTTCCGCCTTTTCGCTCCCGTACCTGTAATGTTCGGCAAGATATCTGAGCAAGCTGTTTTTAAGCGACACGAACAGGTATACCTTCACGTTGGCCGGCACAATGAGTTTGCGCCTGTTTCTGTAGAGGTTGGTAAAAACGTCCTGGATACAGTCCTTTACGGCTTCACCGTCGGAGGTAAAATGCAATCCGTACCGGTAAAGGCACTGGATGTATGTGCTGTAAAGCCAGTCATACGCCTTGTTGTCGCCCGAAACGAACCGGCTCCACTGTATTTTGCTTTCGTTGTCACACATAACAGGGCTGCTATTGAAAACAAGGCTATTCGCAACGGTTAATTATTGAACGTAACAGCCAGTCCGATCTTGACAACCATCGGATTCAGCGGGTAATGCGGCATGGAGAAATAGGACGGATGATTGATCATCACGCTTCCCAGATTATAGCCCGAGACGAAGAAACAGGTTTGTTTGAGATGGAAATTGGCGTAGGCGTTGAGCAGAGGATAGCCGCCCATTTTCATTTGATTCTGAAGCTGGAATTGCTGGGTGGCCGGTTCATAGGAGGGAACGTAGTAAGACGTGTAATAATGCACGTCCGCTCCGAGTTGTACGCTTAATACCTTTGCCAGCCTGAAGGCGACATACAGGTTGGAATGAGCGCTCAGTTGCGGCAAAGGCAACACCTGCTCGTTGCTGCTCAACTGGTATACCAGTTCGTTTTCCCATCCGAATCCCTTGTAGCGAACATCCTGTTTCAGCCGCCCGGTGACGACCTGCAAGTTGGCGCCATACTGTTCCGACACGCCGTTTGTATTGAAAAATACATGGTTTTGAATACTCTCCACCCCGGCAGCAAGCTGGGTATGCGTCTGTTCCCAAGCCGCCAATCCTTCAACATATACACGCTGGATGTTGTTCAGATCCGCGTCCCACCAGAAATAACGGCTGTGGTAATGACGCCAGTAGAAGGCCGGTCTCAGGTTTTTGATGTATCCCCGGGCTTGGATGGCGGCCTCTTTTCCGAACAGGCGGAAGCGCGTCCGGACGTCACCCTCAAGACGAAATTCGCCCAGATCGTCTCCCAGCACACACAGCTCGCCATGCGCCTGGTAGGTCAGGATGCTTCCCCGGCGTTTGGTCAGTTCGGCGCCGATAAAAGTGGCAAACTCTTCGTATTTCATTTTCCCGAGCAGTGAATCACCGGGCAGAAAGAACTTTCGCTGTTCGATAGCGGCAAAAGCCGTCAATCCGAACTTCGCCCAGTCCTGGAAACCCTCGCGCAGGGCAAGCGCCACCGTATTGTTCAGCCTCCACATCGACGTATAGTCGTTCAACAGCGAATCCGCCTTCCCGAAGCGGTTGGCGTAACACGTGTCGACGATATGGGAGCGGTCCGTCGAAGTAAACCGTCTGCTGTTGTTTTCGTATTCAACGGTATGGATCACGCTGGAAACGGGTACAAAAACTTCATTGGCATGTATGTCCTCCTCCTCTTCTCCGGCAGCCGGCTGAGGCGGCGGCGAAGCGTCCGGGTTGCCGGTGTTTTCCCTCCCGGTTTCCGTCGCAGCCCGGGCTTCCCGTTCTTCTTTTTCCTGTTCCTTCTGTCTCTTTTGTTTCTGTTCCGTTTCGGTCAGTTCACGATAGAAACCGAGGTTGTAGCGATGCGAGAGGAAAAAGTTTTGCCCCCGTACCCGGTTCCACACGTTGGTGAAACGGGCAGGAAACGATCGGGTATCGACCTTCCGGCGTCCGTTTGCAAACTCATCGGGATGCGTGATGTAACGGTCATTGGTCAGGCCGCCGTTTTCACTGTTGACCATATTGAAGTTGCGGACATGGGCACAGGCTTCGTAACGGTCGGAGCGGTAACTGCCGAAAAGCCGGTAATTAATCATCTTGTTGCCGTTCGACTGGTAATGCCCGCGGCTGTATACATAGTCAAAATCGCCCCCTGCATTGATTTTCCTGCCGAAATTGCCTGTCAGGAAGATTTTCAGTTGTTCTTCCCGGTTGGTAGACCCTCCGGCGCGTGTATACAAAATAGTACTGTAGGGCAGTTTGGTATCATAAAAACAGCCGTTTCGGGACGTGATGACATAGTGATCGTACACATCGGCAAAGATAAAATCGCGTTCCCGGTTTCGTTCGGCGAAGATACGGCTTTGCGACGGCGAGGCGATATTGCCCGTGTGAGCGATGGCAACGCCCCGTCCTTCCGCCAGCGTACGATTGGCCATGTTCAGGCTGGCCGTATCCATAGGTGTCACATACGGATCGCCCAGTCCGGTCAAGCGGTAAGCCGTGATCCGTTGCGTGGCCGTCGAATCGTTGACCTCTGCCAGCGAGTCGGGCAGTTGTGCAGCCGTATTTCTGGCAGCCAGCGAGAAACCGCCGCGTCCGCCGGCAGGACGGTTTTGCGCCGCAAGCCCCATGGAACAGACGACGATCACGTAGAGTAATATGTATTGATTTCGTTTCATACCTGTGGCAAAAGTAGATGAAAAACCACAGTTTTCCAAGCATGAGGAATAAAAATCAAGGCCATGTCTCTACCATGCGCTGTCAACGGTTTTTACGGAAGGGCGGGGGATCGCACCGTAGAGACATACATAATATTCCGGCTATTTCTCCGGAAAAATCGACCATCTTCCCGGAAAAACCGGTGATTTTCCCTGGAGAAATTGGTGATTTCTCTGGAGAAATTGGTGATTTCTCTGGAGAAATTGGTGATTTCCCTGGAGAAATCAGCAATTTCCCTGGAGAAATTGGCAATGCCCCTGGAGAAATTGGTGATTTCCCTGGAGAAATTGGTAATTTCCCTGGAGAAATTGGCAATCTTTCCGGAAAAATCGGCAATTTTCCCTGGAGAAATCGACAATTTCCTTAAAGAAATCGACAATTTCTCTGGAGAAATTGGTGATTCCCCTGGAGAAATTGGTGATTTCCCTGGAGAAATTGGTGATCTTTCCGGAAAAATCGACAATTTCCTTAGAGAAATCGCTGATTTCTCCGGAGAGTTTCTACAAAGTGCAGATGGTTTGTACGGCGTACATGGCAGGTACATACCTTTTTATTTTACCTGCCCAAAACGTTATGGAAGCATATTGACTTTATCCCAACCCTTAGGAATGGAAAATGGGGGATCAATTATTCCAGCGTCTGCGGGCCGACGAGGTATGTCACACCCGGGCCGACGGAAAGTGTTTTTGCCGTTTCTGCTGCCGGCAACGCCTTGCCTGTGTAATCGTACACCTGTTGCAGACCCTTGCCGATTTTCACCGGTACACGCTGCGTGCCGCCCGGCGACCAGATTGCCCAGACACGGACGCCTGAGGGCTGTGTCCAACTGACGATGCAGCAATTTTTCCGGTTCCACTCCACCGACATATCTACTTTTGAGCCTTCCGGATAGAGCTTGCACAGCGTTGCATAAGCGAAATAGGCCGGTTTGGGTTCCAGGTTCCGGTGTACAATCCCGAAACGGTCTTCCCTGTCAAAGGAATTATATTCCGGCGCCTGAAATTCGTACCAGAAATACCGTTCAATCCCGAACCGCAACGACAGCAGGATGGACTGCGGCAAACCTTCCGCCTGATTTTCTTCCGTCACTTCCACATCGCCATAGAAAAACATCTTGCCGCCACGCAGGCCGTAGTTGAATGCCGGCAGCAATTCGTCCCAAAGCCGCGCCACCGGATAGATTTCCCATGGCGGGAAGAACAGTGCGTCGTATTGTTTGAGGTCTTTTGTCTTCAAATCGGGAATCCGGAGCCATTCGATGGTGTATTTGTCCGTCAACAACGCGCTGATTTCGTCTTTGGACAGCCGCCGTTTGACCGGATAGTTCTTGTCGTACATCACGCCGACTTTCCAGTGTTTTTCAGGATTACGCCCGGTAATCTTTTCGTGAAACTCCGCTCTGTTCGACAGGTTGAGCGGCGTCCAGGTCGACCACCCCATCTCCGTCACCCAGATTTTCTTGTCGGCGATATGATACTTTGTCATCAGTTTTCGCAGGTTTTCCAAATCTTCCAGGTATCCGGCCGCCAGCCCGACGGATGTCATCCGGCCGCGATACGGATGAACGTTCAGCACATCAAAGAACGCACCGGCGCCGGCCTTGAACGATGCTTCAAAAAACTCGGAGGGAATACCGGACGTGCCGCCGTAGACCACCTGAATACCGGGATCAATTTCCTTAATTTTCCTGTACGTCGCTTCGAGCAGGATTTTATAGTTTGCCCCGTTCGGATGCTCCCAGAAGAGGTTCGGCTCGTTCCAGATCTCCCAGTAACGAAATTTATCTTTGTAGCGCGAAACGGTTTTCTCGACGTACACGAGCCAGGCATCCAGGTGTTGCCAGGCGGGATTCGCCCAGTCCACATTGTAAAGTAGCAAGGGCAGGATATGTAATCCGTTTTCTTCCGTTTCCCTGACAACGCGGTCGATATGCTCATACTGCCAGTTGCCCTGCGGCGACTCGATACCGGCCCACGAAAAATCTACCCGCAGCCAGCGGATACCGGCTTCGCTTATCATACGGAGATTTCGGGGCATCTGTTGATGTTCTTCCCCGCTTTGCAAATGAGCGCAAATGCCGAAAGGCGACGCCTCCTGCGCGTTCGCTTGGAACGTGCTCAAAAAAAATAACATGCCGGCAACTGCTATCGGCACCATACGTAATTGATATTTCATCCTGATATGTAGTTTTTAAAATTTGAACTGATCTCAATGCATGATTTCTTCATAACGCAAAAAAGGCAGTCCGCATCATCTACATCCTGCCTTTTTGTCAATATACCGCAAATATATGCCACTCTATGCTGTCCCTTACCCTAAATACGATTTCAGCAATTTGCTGCGCGAACCCTGTCTCAGCCGGCGAATCGCCTTTTCCTTAATCTGGCGCACTCGCTCGCGGGTAAGACCGAATTTATCGCCAATCTCTTCCAGTGTCACTTCCTGACATCCGATACCGAAAAACATCTTGATGATGTCGCATTCCCGTTCGGTCAGCGTAGCCAGCGCCCGGTCAATCTCTTTCGACAGAGATTCATTCATCAGCGTTCCGTCGGCCACCGGAGCGTCATCATTCACCAGTACATCCAGCAAACTGTTGTCTTCGCCTTCCACAAACGGCGCATCCACAGAGATCGACCTTCCGGAAACTTTCAGCGTATCCGAAATCTTGTCCACCGGAATATCCAGTTCTTCCGCCAGCTCCTCGGCCGACGGCTTACGTTCATGCTCCTGTTCAAAGCGTGAAAAGGCTTTGCTGATCTTGTTCAACGAACCTACCTGATTCAGCGGCAAACGTACGATGCGCGACTGCTCGGCCAATGCCTGCAAAATGGATTGACGAATCCACCAGACGGCATAGGAAATGAACTTGAATCCACGCGTTTCATCGAATTTCTCCGCGGCCTTAATCAAACCCAGATTACCTTCATTGATCAAGTCCGGTAGACTCAAACCCTGGTTTTGATACTGTTTGGCTACGGATACGACAAAACGAAGATTCGCCCGTGTCAGCTTTTCCAAGGCTTTCCGGTCTCCTTTCTTAATGGCCTGTGCCAATTCTACCTCTTCCTCCACTGTAATAAGATCCTCACGACCAATCTCTTGGAGATACTTGTCCAAGGAGGCACTTTCTCGATTGGTAATGGACTTTGTAATCTTTAGCTGTCTCATCCACTATAAAATTAAAATGCAAGGGGCTGCAAAGATAATCATTTTATCATGAATCGTATCTTCCCGCCCCTCATTTTATCATTAATTTATACTTAAAACAATTTTCCCTTCCTCTTTGTTCATTCCTGCTTTTTGTTTATCCTCAGAGATTTACTTGTCATTCCGTCAGGTCAATTGCGTAATGACGCGTTGCTCCGTTCGGATAGAATCCTTTGATAAACAAGCCTTGTTCTTCGGATGCTCCTTTCAGTATCTTGTCAACGATCTTGTATAAATCATCCGGCGTTTCGATTTTCTGATCATTGACAATCATGATGACAAAACCCTTCCGAATCCCGGCATCCTGTATCTTGCCCTTACTGATACCGTTCACTTCGATCCCGTAGCTGACGCCGTACGCTCTCTTCTGCTCGGCCGTCAATTCACGGAACGCCGCGCCCAGTGTTTCGCCGCTGTCGTCAGTCTTGCCGATCATTTCCGTTCCGCCCCGCACGTTGCGAAGTTCTACGGTAAAGACTTTCCTTGTCCCGTAACGGTCGAGTTCTATCTTTACCTTGTCTCCCGGACGATATTTGTTGATTTGCTCCTGCAATGCGCTCGGCGATTTCACTTTTATATCGTTCACGGCCGTGATCACGTCACCCGTTTCTATACCGGCTTCCCTGGCGGGGCTGCGTTCGGCAAAATCAACTACACAGGCACCTTCAAGCATCTTGATTTTATCATCTTTCAATTCGATTTTAGCGGCTTGCGGAGATGTCATCATAACACCTAATTGAGCGCGCTGCACCGTTCCGTACTGTTTCAGGTCGGCTACCACCTTGCCGGCAATGCTGATGGGCACGGCGAATGAATAACCGGCGAAATTCCCGGTTTCCGAATAGATGGCTGTATTGATGCCAACTAACTCGCCTTTGGTGTTTACCAGTGCGCCACCGCTGTTACCCGGATTGACGGCGGCATCGGTCTGGATAAATGACTCGATTTTATTCCGGTCCGACTCTCCCGTCATAATGGAACGCCCTTTGGCGCTGACAATTCCGGCGGTCACTGTTGATTTGAAACTGAACGGATTACCTACGGCCAATACCCATTCGCCGATTTTCAGTTGCTCGGAATCACCGAACGGAAGCGTATGTAAATCGGTTGCTTCAATCTTTAACAGCGCGATGTCCGTACTCGGGTCTGCCCCGATGATTTTAGCCCGGAATTCCCGGTTGTCGTTCAATGTCACCTCCAGTTCGTCGGCACTTTCCACTACGTGATTGTTAGTTATAATATAACCGTCCGTCGAAATAATCACGCCGGAACCAAACCCTACGCGCGGCTGCTGTTGACGGGGGGCGCCTCCTCTGAAACCAAAGAAATATTCAAACGGATCGAAATAGCGTCTATCATCCTTCGCCCACTGCGATTGGGCTACGGACTTAATATGTACGACCGCCTGAACAGCCTGTTCCGCAGCATAGGTAAAGTCTGTATTTTCAGCCGCCACGGAGGCATAATTGGTCAGTCTGACCGGCTGATCGAATGATCCATCCTTTTCTATAAGGGCAACTTGTATCCCCTTGTTATGTTTCACTATATAAGTCACCACCCCAATGGAGGTAACAAAACTTATCACTGCCACCAATACGACAACTGATACTTTTTTCCACATTGTTTTCATAATTCCACTCATTTAAAATTAAATCTACTTATTCTATTCAAACTTCTCTATTTTCTCTTTGTCGCAAATTTAAACTCAAAATGAGTGCATTTATTTGGCGATTCCGGCGTTTTTTGGGCACATTTAACGCCGGAATTTAACAATTAACCCAGCTTAACGGAATGCTATACAGGCTCATTCCATTTTAACAATTACTGTCAGTCGTTTTGTCAGGTTGTCAGTGCGCTGAAAAGTATGTGAAGTCAGGAGGTGGAACCTGTGCTATATGTCTTACTCCTAAGAAAACATAAAAAAGGAATGTATCATTTGCAGAAACAAATATAACTCCTAATTTTGCACCCGCATCAAAAAATTGACTCCGTAGCTCAGTTGGTAGAGCAAATGACTCTTAATCATTGGGTCGAGAGTTCGAGCCTCTCCGGGGTCACAAAGAATGAGGCGGTTACGAAATCAGTAACTGCCTCTTTTTTGTTGAAATAAGGTGCTTATGTAAACCAACTAGCACTGCATTTGAAATGCAAAGGCTATAGGTATGCCTGGATGTATGGCGAAACGGAAGGCATCGTACCGCTTCAACCGACTGTTTACTACATGCGCGACCTCTTCGGCGAATTTAATCCGACCATCTACATCGGCAAAGAGAAAAAACAGGTGACCGATTTTACAGAACACCGTCAAACATTCGAGGATTGTTTGCGGGCTTGCCTGGACAGCCTCTTCCACCCGGACGTCTCCTTCACCCGGACCTCCCTCTCCAGAACATGCAGTTACTGTTCCTTTGCCGGGATATGCGGAACCTAAATTGAAAA
>JAITAY010000002.1 GCA_031283915.1 Tannerella sp. | reverse complement strand
GGCGGAGGACATTCGCAGCCCGACAACGGAACCTTCGACCTCTATGCCGGCGGACGTAACCTGATGCCCGACGGCGGCTCTTACATCTATTCCGGCGACCCCGAAAACAGAGCCTGGTTTCGGCAGACCAAAGTGCACAAGACGCTTACCCTGAATGACCAAAATGCGCGGTACGCTCCGAAGCTGCTTTACTGGTCGCCGGGCGAACAGCAGGATATTCTGGTGGTCGAAAACGGCAGTTACGACCGCCTGACACACCGGCGAGCCGTTTTCTTTATTGATAAAACCTATTTTGTCATTGTGGATGAAGCCATCGGAACAGCCACCGGACAAATCGGGATTCATTTTCAGCTGGCTCCGGGAAACGCCCTCTTCAACGAAAAAAACGCTTCCGTCCGGTCGGATTTCGCGGACGGCTGGAATGTTGCCATACAGACCCTGCCGCAAAAGGGACTGAAACTGATAAAAGAAGAAGGGCAGGTGTCTTTCGTATATACGGTAAAGGAACCACGTCCGGCTTTTGTTTATCAACTGGAGAAACCGACGGACGAAGGGCTTCGTTTTGTGACGGTAATCGCTCCGTTCGAAGGCGGTCAAGCGCCGGACATACAGGTGGAGTTTCCGGCGGAACCCGTGGGAAGCCCGTCTGTCCGTTTGAAAATAAAAGAGGGAAACGAAACAAAAGAAACAGGATATTCAATAAATTAATATATGAAAATAACAGTTCTATCAATCATTGCGCTGCTTGCTTCAAGCAGCCTTTTTGCGCAGAAAGAAAATCTGCTGAGCAGTAAATATTCGGTAGCGGAGTTAAAGCAGACGCTCATTCCGCAAGCCGTGTGGACGCCCTTTCCCCGTCTTTCCGACCGTGAAGGATGGGCAAAGGCGGATAAAAACATGTTGCAGGCATGTATCAAATCAGCCGAATCGTCCATGGACTATGACTGGCCGACGATCCCCGCCACCCTGTCGCTTCTGTATGTCCGCACCGGTAACAGGAGTCAGTACCAGGCCGTCAGTTTCAAGAAACGGAATGTGCTTGCCACCCTGATTATGGCCGAAGTCGCCGAAAACAAAGGTCGATTCATCGACCCGATTATTAACGGGATATGGTCTATTTGCGAAGAATCGTGGTGGGGAGTTCCCGCACACTTGCCCGGCGGAAAGGATTATGCCGGATTAATGGACGTCTCCCAACCGTTTATTGATTTGTTTGCCGCCGAGACGGGGAAAGTCCTTGCCTGGGCGGACTATTTTCTGGGCGACAGGCTCGACGCCGTATCTCCGCAAATTCGCAAGCGGATTTACAGCGAAATTACCTGCCGCCTGCTCGACCCTTTCATGAAGCGCGACCACTGGTGGACGGGTAGGGACGGCTCCATTCCCAACAACTGGAATCCGTGGATTTGTTCCAATCTGCTGAATACCGTACTGCTGATCGAGAAGGACGAACAAAAGCGTACCGGCGTGGTGAATGAATTACTGGTGGTACTGGATAACTTCTTCAATCCTTATCCGCAGGACGGCGGTTGCGACGAAGGGCCGGGATACTGGAATGCGGCAGGCGCATCCTTGTACGACAATATCGTACTCTTGAATCTTGCCAGCAACGACGCATTCCGCTATGTATACGAAAATGAGAAATTCAAGAACATGGGACGCTATATTTACCGGGCGCAGATCAGCGAGAATTATGTGCTGAATTTTGCCGATGCGTCTCATCAGCTTGGCATCGTTTCCGATATGGTTTACCACTTTGGAAAAGACATCACCGACAGGGATATGATGGATTTCGGCGCTTTTTATCACACCCCCGACGTAGCCGCTTCGGCCGGCATACGGAGTTTGTGCGCTCTGTTCATGCAGGACGAACTCCGGAAGGCAACGAAAAGGCTTCCCTTACTTCAAGACGTATGGTTTCCCGATTTGCAGGTAGCGATTGCCCGTGACCGGCAGGGAACCGACGAAGGTTTTTATCTGGCAGCCAAGGGCGGTCACAACAGCGAAAGCCATAACCATAACGACATCGGGAATTATGTCGTATTTTATGACGGACAACCATTGCTGATTGATGCAGGCGCGGGAAAATACACCGCCCGGACGTTCTCTTCCAAGCGATACGACATTTGGTTCAACCGTTCGGATTTCCATAATCTTCCCACTGTCAACGGCAGGACACAACAGCCGGGACGCGAATACGAAGCTGTTGATGTAAACTACCATGCGGGGAAATCGTCGGTTGTCTTTTCGCTGGATATAGCGAAAGCCTATCCCGCGGAAGCGGCGGTGAACAGCTGGAAACGAACCGTGACGCTTCATCGCGGAAAGCGTGTAATAATCAAGGACGTCGCCGATTTACAGCAAGCCGGCGCCGTCACTCAGCATGTCATGACCTGCTATCCGGCGGAAGTGACGCAGCCCGGCAAACTGGTGATTCATTATCAGGCCAGAGACGGGAAAAATACGGATTTTGTGATGACGTACAACCCCAAACAAATGAAGGCGGACGTGGAAAAAGTATCTCTCTCGACCGAAGAAGACGAAGGAATACAAAGCAAGTGGGGCGACAGAATTTACCGAATCAATTTCAACGCTGTCACTCCCAAACTCAAAGACACCTACCAGCTTGAAATAAGAATGAAGGATAAATGATGAA
>JAITAY010000350.1 GCA_031283915.1 Tannerella sp. | reverse complement strand
GTGTTCGACCGAAAGAACGAGGCGAACAGTGATATCCGAAAAGGACTTTTACAAATCGAAGTCCGAATCACCGTTACAAACAAACAGAAGCATTTATTTTTCAATTCTTTACCGGAATGCATATGTGGACATGCAGAACTCCTTGCGCACGGACATATCGGAGATGGGCGGGATAAAGGTTATGAGAGCCTTATTTTTATGTTTCACGCTAACGGGAATACGATTTCTTTGATGTTTTTTCTTGCTTTTGCACACCCAACCCTTAAAGGTTTCACCTGATTTGTTTTCCTGTGATTAACAGTTTCAGTTTTGCGAAATCTTCTTTTGAAGGAAGTAACTCACACAGGGAGGTGTGCGTTTGGCGGACAAAGACAGTCAACGAAAACAGCAACATGGCCGAAAATGCGATGCTGGTTGACACGGCCGAACCAAGCACGCCTTGCGCCGGTACCAGAAAACAGCCGGAAAACAGCAGCGCCAGCAGTCCCACGCACGAACAGGCTGTACTGTATTTCACCTTCCCTGTCCCGATAAAGTAATGGCTCAAGATGTTGTTGGCGCCAAACATCACAATCCCGGCCGAAAGTCCACCGATCACTTTCCGGATGCTCCGAAATTCAGCCGTAAACAGATAATCGGTGTATACCCGCTCGGGAATCAGCAGGATCATGCCAGTAACCAACATGAGGGCGCAATACGTCCATTTGAAAAAACGAAGCGTTTGCTGCCGCTGTATTTCCGGGTCGGACGTCTTTGCTACCTGGCTGTAAGAGATGGAACTTACGCTCCGGCTAATGTGCCAGACGCTTTCGGAGATGCGTGTGCCGGCGTCGAGTAATCCCACCTGTCCGTAACCGCTCAACCGTTGTAACAGAAAATAATTCAGGCGTGTTGTCAGTCCTTCCGTCAGGTTGTCTGCACTACTCCACAGGCCGTAGGCAAACATTTTCCTCCACAGGCGGAAGAATGACGGCCGGGTAGCTGGCTGCTGTGTTTTTTTCCCGCGCCGGAGGCATACCGGATATAAAAACAGCAGACTCACAAGCCAGGCAAGGGCATTTGAGAGGTACACCCCCCACAGGTAACCTTCCACATCCTGCTTTTCGGTAACGTAATACACATACAGCAAAATAAAGAACAGGGTTCCTCCCTGAATCATAAATGTCGCATTGAATGCCTTGATACGGTCTTTTCCCAGCAGGACGCGCGAATGAATCCCCACCAGCGACAGCAGCGTCGCCAGCCCGTACACTTCCGCGCCGAAGCCTGCCGGCAACATGCCCGTCAGCGCCATCACGCCGCAAGCTATCGCCGATCCGGCAAATGCCCACACATACGCCGGCCAGAAGACATAGCGTAACGGATAACGGTTCATGTGGTATACAATTGTATTTCCGCAAAACACGCTGTTAAAGAGGAAAACGATGTTTGCCGACGCATAAATCACGCCGGCCAGTCCCATGCCGTGAATACCCAGCGTTTTCCCGTTGATGAAAATCAGCGCCAGATTCAATGCCGCCACCACATAACGAGTAACGATCGTTTCCAGTACTTTCTTTAACATCTCCTTACCTGCTGAATTTCCGTTATCAGTCATTTTGAGGCTCAAGCCCTCCTGTTTCCCCGTTCGTATCTGCGCACTGTATTTCCTCCTCGCTGTAGTCCTGATAGAGGAAATCATTGTAGGGAAAACGCTGGACGTGAATCTCCCGCACCCGTTCATAAAGCAGCGATTTCAGCGCGTCGATGTTAATACGCTCCTTCGCCGAGAGGAAGATGCATCTGTCCGGCAGTTTCGCCATCCAGGTTTCTTTCAGTTCGTTCAGCGGAATATTCTCCCGCATGCGCGGCGTCAGGTCGTCTTCCTCTTTGGGCGTGAACGTGAAGGCGTCTATCTTGTTAAATACGATGAGGACAGGTTTTTCCTTGCAGGCAATTTCGACCAGCGTCCTGTTGACCACTTCAATTTGTTCTTCAAACGAAGGATGCGAGATGTCGACGACATGTAGCAGCAGGTCGGCTTCACGCACTTCGTCCAGCGTTGACTTGAAGGATTCTACCAGTTCGGTCGGCAGCTTGCGGATAAATCCGACCGTGTCGGAGAGCAGGAAAGGCAAATTGTCAACAATCACCTTGCGCACCGTCGTATCCAGCGTGGCAAACAGCTTGTTCTCGGCAAAGACTTCGCTTTTGCTCAGCAGCGTCATCAGCGTCGATTTCCCGGCGTTCGTATAGCCGACTAAGGCCACGCGCACCAGCTTGCCGCGATTCTTGCGCTGGGCTGATTTCTGGCGGTCGATCTCGACAAGCTCGCCTTTCAGCCGGGCAATCCTGTCAAGAATGATACGCCGGTCGGTTTCCAATTGCGTTTCACCCGGTCCGCGCATGTGGATACCGCCGCGTTGCCGTTCGAGGTGCGTCCAGAGCCGCGTCAGCCGGGGCAGCATATACCGGTATTGAGCCAGTTCGACCTGTGTCCTGGCATGTGCCGTCTGCGCCCGGCGGGCAAAGATGTCGAGAATCAGGTGGGTACGGTCCAGAATCCGTACGTTCAAGACCTTTTCAATGTTGCGCAACTGTTTGGCCGACAGTTCATCGTCAAAAATCACGATTCCAATGTCGTTTTCAATCACATATTCACTGATCTGCTCCAGTTTGCCCTTCCCGACGAATGTGACGGCGTGAGGTGCGTCCAGCCGCTGGTAAAACTGCCTGACCGGGTCCATACCGGCTGTTTCCGCCAGAAAAGCCAGTTCATCCAGATATTCCCTGGCCTGCCTCTCGTTTTGCCCTGGCGTGATCAATCCCACCAGCACAGCCTTTTCCGTACGCTCTTCTGTAATAATAAATTCTTTCAATGTATTACGTATTTTCTCTGCAAAAATAAACAATTTCCGGCGGAGACCAGGGCAACCGCATCAAAATTCCGCCATACTGTTTTATCATCCATATTGCAGGCAGTATATATGTAATACCCGCCCGGATATGCATCGAGTATCCGGACGGGTACACGACGCATACCCGTTTTCCCGTGATATACATTTTCCCGTCGAGTATCCGGAACAGAACAGGCTTTCCGTGTTTTTCGCAGAATGATGC
>JAITAY010000330.1 GCA_031283915.1 Tannerella sp. | reverse complement strand
TGCATCCCTGGCGGGATGCCGGAAACAAAATCTTAACTTGATGACATTGAGTTAAAACGGACGGCAATGTGGGGGGGATTGGGCTAAAGCCCTGCGGAGGCGCTGTTGCACTTTTTTTTCTAACCACTAACCACCCCTTTATGCATAAAATAATACCGCGTGCAGTATAACTTTCTCCCCATTCCGAAAAAGTTTCTCCCCATGGGGGGAAAGTTTCTCCCCATTCCGAAAAAGTTTCTCCCTATGGGGGGAAAGTTTCTCCCCATTCCGAAAAAGTTTCTCCCTATAGGGGGAAAGTTTCTCCCCATTCCGAAAAAGTTTCTCCCTATGGGGGAAAGTTTCTCCCCATTCCGAAAAAGTTTCTCCCTATGGGGGAAAAGTTTCTCCCCATTCCGAAAATCCTTCTCCTCATGGGAAGGAACTGTCAGCCGTACAAAAACTGAAAATGCTCGCATACCGGGGTATGCAAGCATTTTCAGGATGATGTAGTGCAAAAGTCCTCCTACAGCGAACGTACAATCTCCCGTTGCTTTTCAAAATAATGCACTCGATGTCTTTCGTTTGCAACGGTGATCAATGTAGATAACTTTAACGTCGCCGTGATCCAGTTCTTGGTTTTCTCGAATATCATTTCGTCCATGGACGTCGCCGACGTCAGGAAAAAGGCTTTGAGCAGGCAGACATTGAAATTATCTCCCTTGACATATGTATACGAATTGGTGATATCCACGTCGGAGACATAGATGCTCACCTTGTTTCCCGTTTCCTCAAAAACCCCGAAAGTGGCGACCTGTTCCAAATAATCAAGCAACCTGAAAATGTCTTCCTTCACACGCATGACTTCCTCTTCGTCAATCATCCGGATGCTCCGGAAATAATTAATATCATCCACGATGTATCTGCAAAGCTGATTGTCGAATACGTAACTTGACTTTTTGATTCGCTTGCAATAGGTGTACTGCGTCTTGAAAGCATGGATCACGCTGTCGGGAGGAATTACTTCACGAAAAGACAGCGCCTGGCTGCTGTTATAATGATATTGCCATTTGAAAAAGACATATTTTGTCAACATGTCAAATTTGGGGAAAATATCCTGCGGTACAATATTGGTAAGTACGGCCATTTCCGTATTGTCATATTCCGTAATTCTTCCAACAGTCTCAATCAGGTTTTCTATCATCGTCATATCGTTTTTCTTCGGATTCAGAAAATCGGGGAGCCTCATCTGAAGCAGACGGCTCTTTTGACTCTCAATACCAATGATGGCATCCAGGGAAATACTCATGTGCTTGGTAATCGTTACAATCTCATGAAATGTAAACGGGACTTCCCCTCTCAATCGCCGGTAAACAGCTTCCTTTTCAATAAACAGGATATTAACCAGCTTGTTCACTAATTTGGCGTTCTGAGGAATCCGGTGCCTGATTTGAGTCAGTAGTGCTTCATATATTTTGTCATTATGGATCGTGGTCATATTACAAACGTAATTAAATTTGCTTTTCCAAGTTCTTTGTACAAAGTGGCCGCAAAGTTAGAGGAAAAAATTGATTACTACGCAGATTCGAGCTCTAATATTCGTTAAGCAGCCGAATATATTTCATTTCCTGTTATTGATTTCCAAAAAAAACGTATATTTGTCGGTTAATCGACCAAAAACCGAGCACAAACTATATATAAAATAAAAATAAATACAAATGGGAAGAGTATTAGTGATTGGCGCCGGCGGCGTGAGTACGGTAGCCGTGAAAAAGATGGCGATGAACAGCGCTATTTTCAGCGACATCCTGTTGGCCAGCCGTACCAAACGCAAATGTGACAAGATTGCAGCCGATATTAAAAGCATGACCGTGCAAACTGCACAGGTGGATGCCGACCGGCTGGACGAATTACTGGCGCTGTTTCGGCATTTTCATCCGGATTTGGTGGTAAATCTGGCGTTGCCATATCAGGATTTGACCATTATGGACGCCTGCCTGTCGTATGGTGTAAGTTATTTGGATACGGCCAATTATGAACCTCTGAACGAAGCAAGATACGAATATGGCTGGCAATGGGCCTACAATGACCGCTTCGAAAGAGCCGGCCTGACCGCCATCCTGGGCTGCGGATTTGATCCCGGCGTAACGGGTGTATTTACAGCCCATGCGGCAAAATATCATTTTGATGAGATTCAATACCTTGACATCGTTGACTGCAATGCGGGCGACCATCACAAGGCTTTTGCGACAAATTTCAATCCTGAAATCAACATACGCGAAATCACCCAGAAAGGACGTTTCTATGAAAACGGCGAATGGGTCGAAACAGAGGCGCTTTCCGTACATCAACCCCTTCATTATCCGGGTATCGGCGCACGTGAATCCTACCTGATGTATCACGAAGAACTGGAAAGTCTGACGAAAAACTTCCCGACGCTCCGGCGCGCCCGCTTCTGGATGACGTTTGGAGAGGACTATCTGACGCATTTGCGGGTGATGCAAAACATCGGTATGACAAGTATCAAGCCTGTACTGTTCAACGGTGTAGAAATTGTTCCCATTCAGTTTCTGAAAGCCGTTTTGCCCGATCCGGGCGAACTGGGCGAAAACTACACCGGCGAGACGTCCATCGGATGCCGTATCCGCGGACTGAAAGACGGACGGGAACAGACGTATTACATTTATAATAATTGCAGCCATCAGGAGGCGTACCGGGAAACCGGTGCACAGGGCGTCAGCTACACCACCGGCGTACCGGCCATGATTGGCGCAAAGCTGTTTTTGCAGGGGCTTTGGAACAAACCGGGTGTGTGGAACGTGGAGGAATTTGACCCCGACCCGTTCATGAAAGAACTGAACGGACAGGGTCTGCCGTGGCACGAAGTGTTCAATGAAGCGCTGGAATTATAATCAAAACATATAAATCAGACAATGTATGGCAGTACAAATCGGAGACAAAGCCCCCGAAATACTGGGATATGATCAGAACGGAAACAAAATAAGAATGAGCCAATTCAGGGGAAAAAAACTGGTGCTCTACTTTTATCCGAAAGACAATACGAGCGGCTGTACGGCGGAAGCATGTAGCCTGCGCGACAGTTACGGCGACTTGCAGGAGGCCGGTTACGAGGTACTGGGCGTGAGCAAGGACAGCGCCAAGTCGCACCGGCATTTCATTGAACAGCACGACCTGCCGTTTAATCTGATTGTCGACATGGAAGCCCGTTTGCAGGAGCGGTTCGGCGTCTGGACAGAAAAAACCATGTACGGACGCAAATACATGGGAACGCTTCGCACAACCTTCCTCATCGACGAAAACGGAATAGTGGAAGACATCATCGGCCCCAAGGAAGTGAATACGAAAGACCATGCCAATCAAATACTAAAAAAATAATATAAGCATTATGTCAAAAGAAGAAAGTAAAAAAAGTGCGGAAGAAACCGGCAGACCGAATCCCTCCGCGGATAAATTGAAAGCGCTCCGCGCCACGATGGACAAAATTGAAAAGAATTATGGTAAAGGTTCCATCATGAAGCTGGGCGATGAAATCGTCGAAGACATCGACGTCATCCCGACGGGTTCCATCGCCTTGAATGCGGCGCTGGGCGTAGGCGGCTATCCCCGCGGTCGCGTGATTGAGATTTACGGCCCGGAATCGTCCGGCAAGACGACGCTGGCTATCCATGCGATTGCCGAAGCCCAGAAAGCCGGTGGTATAGCGGCTTTTATTGATGCGGAGCATGCGTTCGACCGTTTCTATGCGGAAAAGCTGGGTGTCGATGTGGAGAACCTGTGGATTTCGCAACCCGACAACGGCGAACAGGCATTGGAGATTGCCGAACAGTTGATCCGTTCGTCGGCCATTGATATTGTAGTGATTGACTCCGTAGCGGCGTTGACACCGAAAGCCGAACTGGAAGGCGATATGGGCGACAGCAAGATGGGTTTGCAGGCACGCCTGATGTCGCAGGCTTTGCGCAAACTGACAGCCACCATCAGCAAAACCAATACGACCTGTATCTTTGTCAACCAGTTGCGGGATAAGATCGGCGTCATGTTCGGCAATCCCGAAACGACGACCGGGGGCCACGCGCTGAAATTTTACGCCTCCGTGCGCCTGGACATTCGCAGCATCGGCAAATTGAAGGACGGGGACGAGGTGAAGGGAAACCAGGTTCGCGTCAAGGTGGTGAAAAACAAAGTGGCACCGCCGTTCCGCAAAGCGGAATTTGATCTGATGTTCGGCGGAGGCATCTCCCGTGCAGGTGAAATCATCGACTTGGGGGCGGAGTTGAACATCATCAAGAAAAGCGGTTCATGGTACAGCTATGGCGATACCAAACTCGGACAGGGACGCGATGCCGCCAAGCAGTGCGTCAGCGACAACCCGGAGCTGGCGGAAGAACTGGAAATGCTGATTTTTGCGGCGTTGAAGAAGTAATGTCAAAGGAAACATACCACACGCTTTGCCGGACGGAGGAAAGTATCCCGCTCTTTTCTCGGGACTGGTGGCTGGATGCAGCGTGTGGCGAAGCGAACTGGAATGTCCTTCTGACAGAGGAGAATCAACAGGTGCGGGCAGCGTGGCCGCTCTATCAGCCCTGCGCACATCTCGTAACCATGCCTCCCTGTACGCAGACGATGGGCATCTGGTTCGCGCCGTTTCCGGACGACATGAAATACGCTTCCGTGCTGGAACGGCGGCAATCGCTCTGCAAGCAGTTTATCGACAGGCTGAAACCACGCTTTTTCCTCCAAAACTTCCCGTATACCTTCACGGACTGGCTGCCTTTTTACTGGGCGGGCTACCGGCAGACCACACGTTATACGTATCTGTTGCACAACCTGAAAGACACGGAACACCTGTGGAACGGCATGAATCAAAACCTCCGCCGGAATATCCGAAAAGCGCGGGAGCAGTATCGCATCACCGTGCAAAAAGGAATTCCGGTAGACGATTTTCTGCGGATACAGGCACAGACATTTGAACGTCAGCACAAAAGGAACACACAGCCGGATGAAGTTT
This sequence comes from Tannerella sp., assembly GCA_031283915.1. Lineage (GTDB taxonomy): Bacteria > Bacteroidota > Bacteroidia > Bacteroidales > Tannerellaceae > Tannerella. The sequence goes on along the minus strand of JAITAY010000330.1, from coordinate 6,523 downwards.
TACGCCGGCTGGTGAACGTGTGCCGCGCAAGACAGCAGGGCGAACTGTGGGGGGGCTATGACGACGCCGGACGGCTTCACGCAGCAGCCTTTGTCGCCTGGCAAAAGCGTTCGGCGTATTATCTGGCCGGCGGCGGCGACCCGTCGCTCCGCTTTTCCGGTGCACACAGCCTGGTCCTCTGGGAAGCCATCCGATTTGCAGCCGGTCATTCGGAAACGTTCGATTTCGAAGGCTCCATGCTGCCTGGCGTCGAACGCTTTTTCCGCGAATTTGGAGGTGTCCAGACGCCGTATTTTTCCATCAGCAAAGGGCGGTTGAGCCTGATTGACAGAGCCCGGATCAAATATAAACTGTGAACGATGAATTTCATCAGGACGGAACGAAATTTCCGTCAGGGAGAAAATTTATTTCTATCAGGGAGAAAATTTATTTTTGTCAGGGAGAAAAAAAAAATCTGTCAGGAAGAAAATAAATTTCTGTCAGGGAGAAAATAAATCTCCGTGTGTTCCGCCCCCGTGGTTCAATTCAATGATTTGTGGATAAACCAGATAAACATAGCGCCCCAAAAAGATTCAGCCCTTTTTTATTTCCACCGGACTCATGCCCCCTTCGGCTGTCCTGGCAAACGCCCTGATGACCGGTTGTTCGCCGGCCAGGGAGGCGATGAGATACAGGATGTCCGGATCGAATGCCAGCCGGATGTCTTCGTCCGAGGGACGCGCCGGCGTGGAGGGATGACTGTGGTAGTTGGCAAGGATGCGCAGTCCTTCGGCGCGGGCTTCCTTGAGGACACGGAACTGTTCCCGCGGGTCGAAGGAGAAATGTTCCGGGCTGTGATCAATGTTCTCCAGCGGAAAATGCTTTTTCACAACGCCGTCAACGCCGGCCAGCAGTCCACATGCTTCATTGGGCAATTCGTCACAGGACTGCCGGATGATGGCGTCGATAATCGCTTGAGGTATCTCTATTCCTTTTTTCATTTCCTTTTCAGTTCGCATACGGCCTGTTCGGCTTCCGTCAGTTCGTGAATGACGGGCTGCTCGCCGCATACCGGACAGCGCGGATTTCGCTTCAGTTTGATGGTACGGAAATTCATTTTCCTGGCGTCAAAGGTGAGCAGGCGATCGGTCAACAGCTCGCCCACTCCCGTCAGGAATTTCAGTACTTCGGCAGCCTGGATGGATCCCAACATGCCGGGGATGGCGCCCAGCACGCCCGCCTGCGAGCACGTCGGCACGGCGTCGGGCGGCGGCGGACTGTGGAAGGCGCAGCGGTAACAGGCCGTACCCGGGAGGCAGGTCAGCGTTTGTCCGTCAAAACGCAGGATGCCGCCGTGTGAAAACGGCTTGCCCGCCAGTACGCAAGCGTCGTTGATCAGGAACTTGCCGGGAAAATTATCCGTCCCGTCAACGACGAAATCATACTCCCGGATGAGGTCGAAGGCATTCTCCGCATTGAAAAGCGTGTGATAGACGTTGACCTGCACATCGGGATTGAGGAGGTTGATATGCTCTTTGGCCGACAGGACTTTGGCTTTGCCCGTGTCGGGCGTGGTGTGTATCACCTGGCGCTGGAGGTTGCTCAGATCGACCACATCGCCGTCAACAATCCCCAGCGTCCCGACACCGGCAGCAGCCAAGTACAGCAATACCGGCGAACCCAGTCCGCCCGCGCCGATCACCAGTACTTTACCGTTGCGTATTTTTTCCTGACCTTCCACACCCACGTCCTGCAGGAGGATGTGGCGACTGTAACGTTCGATCTGTGCTGCGGTAAAATCCATCACTGTCCTCCTCCCATGAAATACAGGAAATCCACTTCGTCGCCCTCCCGGATGACCGTTTCGTCGAACTGCTCATGTTCAATAAAGGTCCCGTTGATTTGTACGGAGACCATTTCCGGCTGGAAGATTTGCCGCAGGGCAATCAGTTCTGCCAGCGTAAGCGGAAGCTGTACTTCCAGCGTTTCATCATTTACTTTAATCTGACTCATATTTTCTTTTTAATTACTACTTTCCAATAATTTTCGACAGGCGTTTGTGCCAACACCTGATGTCCTTCGTTACGGACGGAGCCGGGCACGTTGGCTATCGGCGCTCCGTCGTCCAGCAGGATTTCCAGTATTTCGCCCGGTTGCATGGTCGCCAGTTGCATTTTCACATGCACGAAATTCATCGGGCAGGCAACGCCGCGCAAATCCCTGAACAGCGGTTCCGCGGCCGGCGCCGATGCGTGTATTTCCACCGCGGCCGGCTGCGGCTTGACGTTTTTGAACTGCAGGGAATCGTCCATGTTTTGATACAGTTCGATGACCGCATCCGCCAGCGAATAAATTTCTTCCCTGCGGGCGACGAAACCGGACGGCGGGCGGGTGACGGCCGTTGCGACGAGGTCGCGGTACCGGTCTTCCACCAGTCCGGAATCGACGAAGTGATGCAGGAAGAGGTCGAACGTGCCGGCAACGTTTTTGGGTTCCGCACCGCGTGTCACCAGCAGCATCCGCGCCGCCGCATACAGGATTTCATACAGCAAGGCATTGACTTTTTCCGGTACGGTTTCCGTTTCGAGCGTTTTCCGGTGTTCCCTGATGTGATTCAGGTCAAGTTCGATCATGTCGAACAAACCGGCGGAACATTCGGGTGTGCCGCGGTTGACGATGCTGAAAACGGCATCGGCGCCCCAGTCGAAATAATAATTTTTGTCCTCATCGAACGATGGAATAGCTGCATACTCGGCCAGCAGGTCGATTGCCTTCCGGCGGCCTTCGCCTTCCAGGTAAGCCGTCAGCGACGGAGCATGCTCTGTTTCCAGGTACGCTTTCAGCAGGCGAACCGTGAACCGGGGAATGTCACGCGCATTGATGCTGCCCACGGGCGTGGCCAGACGGGGGCGTTCGGTGCGGTCGGCTGCCAGGTAGACCTGATAGCCCGGATAGACGCGGTCGTTATGGAGCGCCTTGCCGGCGAAGCCGATGTCTGCCCAGAGCTGTTGTCCGCAGGAATTGGGACAGCCCGAGATGCGAATCCGCGCATCAGCCAACCGGTCTAACTCCGGTAGCGAGGCGTTGAGCAGTTCGCGGCGGATGGCGGCGGCCAGCCCCTTCGACAGCGTAATGCCCAGCCGACAGGTGTCTGCACCCGTACAGGATACGATGCTGTTGGCCAGTAAGGGTGCGGACGTTTCGGGCGCCACGTCGCGGACAAGGGCGTAAAGTTCCGGCAAGGCTTCCGCCGGAATATGACGCAACTGAATATGCTGTGTCGTGGTGAAGCGTATCGTATCGTTGCCGAACAGGGAGACAAAATGCAACAGGTTCCGCATCTTTTCCAGCCAGGCGGCATCCGTCAGGGGAACATTCCCGTGTAGGAACGGTATCGTCACCGCATGGCGTCCGGCCTGTTTCTGAGCGAAGACATACTGTTTTTTCCATGCTTCAAAGCCGGCTCCGGCGACGGTGTCCCGCAACGCAACGGGAGGCGAAGCCGGCTGCGCTTCTTCCGAACGGGAAAGCACAAAGGGCGGCGTCGTTTTTCGGGCTTCTTCGTAATACTCCCTTAACAGGCGCAACGCTTCTTCCGCGCCCAGCTTGTAGAAAATATAACGAATCCGCGCCTTATGCTTGTTTTTACGGTTACCCTGTTCCGAAAACATTTTTTTCAGGGCTTCGGCTACGACGTACAGTTCGCTCTCCGGAAGGAAGTCAAACCATTCCCACCCGACAGACGGTTTCGAACCGCCGCCTCCGCCGGCATAGACCTGGAATCCTCTCTGTCCGTTTCGCCTCCGGGCTACCAGCCCCAAGTCGTTGATGGCAGCGTAATCCACGCCGGTATCGCCGGACGAAAAGGCGATTTTCATCTTACGGGGTAACAGATAGGAATCCGGCTCCGCAATCAGTTTGGTCGTCAGCGCCATCGCATGAGGCGTCGTGTCAAACACTTCCCGCGACGAGATGCCGCTGCCGGCCGACACCAGGATGTTGCGTACCGTATTCCCGCCGCCGCCTTTGGAACTCAACCCGATCTGCTGCAACTCGCGCAAAACCGGCTCTACTTCGTCCAGCGAGAGGTTCTGTATCTGAATCTCCTGCCGGGTGGTGATGTGTAGCAAACCGGATTGATGGTTTCGGGCAATCGAAAGGATGGCCAGCAACTGCCCGGGAAAAATCACTCCGCCCGTGGCGCGAATGCGCACCATGTAAACCTCGTCTTTCCGCTGTTCGTAAATCCCCATCGGGACACGGAACGCCTTGAATTGAACGGTTTCTACTTTCCCTTCCTGATAATCTCTTGCCAATAGGCCCAGTTTGGCAATGTCTTCGTTTAATGTATCCGGCAATCTGTACATGATGCAACTTCTGTCAACTGAATACACCTGATAAATACTGCCTTGTCAATTCATGCTTCGGATGATTGAACAAGTCCTGAGCGGGGCCGGTCTCGATGATTTTTCCCAGGTAGATGAATGCGACGTAATCGGCAATGCGCAAGGCCTGCCGCAAGGTATGCGTCACCAGAATAATGCCGTACCGTTCCTTGAGTTTGACGAACAGGTCTTCGATATGACGGCTCGAAATCGGGTCGAGCGCCGATGTCGCCTCGTCGCCCAGAATGAATTGCGGCTCAATGGCCAACCCCCTGGCCAGGCACAGTCGCTGCTGCTGTCCGATGGAGAGGCTGGAGGCGGGCGCATGGAGACGGTCTTTGACTTCTTCCCATAACCCGGCAGCCCGCAGGTTGGCCTCTACGATTTCCGCCAGCTGTTTTTTCTTCCGGATGCCGTGTATCCTGCACCCAAAGGCGATGTTGTCAAAGATAGACATGGGCAGCGGCGTCGGACGCTGGGACAGCAACCCCAGTTTTTTCCGGATATGGGTCACTTCCGTTTTCCGTCCGTAGATGTCTTCCCCGTCCACGAGGATACGACCGTCTATCTTTACATGTTCATAACCGTCAATCAGGCGATTGATGGTTTTCAGCAACGTCGATTTGCCGCATCCCGACGGCCCGATGATGCACGTAATCTTGTGGTCGGGTATCTCCAGACTGACATCCTTCAGGATATGGTTATTGCTTATACTCACATTCAGATGGCTGATATGAATACTGTTCCCCACGCGCAACTCCCGTACGGGCGGCCATGTTCCTCCATCGCCCTTCCCCGCGGAAGCGATACCGGCGCCGGAGTGTCCTTGAAAAGCAGAAACGGTTGCAAACATAATCTCGTGTTTAAAAATTGTGCTGCAAAAGTAACCAAATCTGCCTTCCCCGAAAATACCCCTTGCAGGGTATATTGCCGATAGCATATACTCATTTTCAACACGGAGGCACCCTTAGGAGCTGTCTGGAAATAAACCATCCAAATTGACGGGAGATGTTTTTTGCCATCCATCGACTGAAAATGCGCGCATACCGGGGTATGTAAGCATTTTCAGGAGGAAGTAGGGTGAAAAACAGACCCGTAAATGGGTGGTTTATTTTCGGACAGCTCCTAAATGCAATTCCGCAGTTCCACAGACAGCGGGAAGTATATAAACTGTAGATACTTCTTTTGAGTATAAAAAAGAGAATATAACCGACAGAAAAAAGGGATAATCCTTTCAAACGGAAGGGTTATCCCTTTCAAACAAAAGGATTATCCCTTTCGAACAAAAGGGTTAACCCTGTTATCAGCGGTAGCCGCTTAGTTCCAAAATGTCCATCTGGCCGGGGAATCGCAAACCCCGTTCAAAGACTGTCCCCGAAGTCTTCCTTGAATTTTGCCACCAGTTTTTGCGGCCAGTCCGAAACGGGTTCCAGTCCTCCCATGAAGAAACGGAGTACAGGCGGCTCATATACAAATTTCAATCCGCCTATCAGCCGGCGGTTTTCGTACAGCCACGTCATGCGGTCTATTACATATTTGATTTGCGAAAGGGTGAATACCCTTCGCGGGACGGCTAAGCGCAGGAGTTCCATATCGGCATACGTTTCGTTACCTTCTTCGTCGCGCTGGTTGGAGATGGAACCGCGTTCCATGCCTCTGATGCCCGAAATCAGGAAGAAAGCGGCAGCCAGCGAACCTGCGGGATACTGCGCCTGCGGGATATGTTCGCACACGCGCATGGCGTCGACATGCGCCCCAAGCACGCCGGGAGGCGTCACCATCGGCACGCCGCGGGTTGTAAGTTCGTTGACCAGATAGGCAATGTATTGCGGGCTTTGGCATATCATGGTTTCGTCGAGCGTTTCGTACATGCCGACGGCCATGGCTTCAATCTCGCGCACGGAAATGCCGCCGTATGTCAGGAATCCTTCGAAGAGCGGTATCAGGGCTTCCATCTTCCGGTAGATGGACAGTTCGTTTGTGCAGATGCCGCCGCCGCGCGAGGAACTGAGCTTGCGGGCAGAGAAATAAACAATATCACACAATCCGGTCATGAGTGAAATCACTTCCTCCATGGAAGCGTCTTTAAATTCAGGCTCGCGCTGGATGACCAGGTAGGCATTTTCGCCCAGCAGACTTGCGTCGAGTACGATGTTCAG
>JAITAY010000259.1 GCA_031283915.1 Tannerella sp. | reverse complement strand
GTAGAGCGGCAACTTTTCTATAAAGCAATGTACTGTGATTAATTTAATTTTTGTGATTGTCATGACAGCATCATTTCAATCACAAAAATCACAGTTCGGACAGTAAGAGTAAAAACAGGAAAGAATTAAAAGAGAATGAATAAAAGTATTGTAAACCGCTCCGGAAAGGAGCATAAAAAAGTAAAGAAATGGGACTGTTTGATTTTTTGAAGAAAAAGGTATCTCCGGAGGAATTAAAGGACGGAGATGTCATGCAGGCAGAATCGCTGCAGGAAAGAGGCGCAGATGCGACAAAAGATGCTGCGGCTGTTGCGGGCATCCAGCCTGCAGACACGCCGTTACAGCCCGGCAGTCGATATGTGTTTGGCCAGTGGAACGGCCGGTCGCTGGTTTGGCGCGTGCTGAAAGTAGCGGACGGCCAGGCGCTGATGGTCACGCAGGACTGCCTTGAGGTGAAACCTTATCACTACAGGGTGGGCGAGACGAGCTGGTCGGAGTGTACATTGCGCGGCGAACTCAATGGGGATTATTTCTATCGGAACCCCAAAGTGTTTTCCGCGAAAGACCGCAGCGCTGTGATGCTGACAACAAACGAAAACAGGAGCGTATCCTTTCAGAACAAACGCACGTTCGAGGAATTTTATTCCAAAGGGTGCGACCCGACCGAAGACCGCGTATTTCTACTGTCCATCGGGGAGGTTATTGATTATTTCAAGGTGGACGGTGAAAGCGAATTTCCGGACAGCATGGGGTATGTGGCATTCAAATTCCCCAGCGGCAGGGACGCGATTGCAAACATCGACGGCCGTCCCAAACCGTGGTGGCTGCGCCAGCCGGGCAGGAACCGCAGTACCGCTACAGTCGTTACGGCGGACGGAATGATAAACTTCAACGGTTTTACAGCCACTCAATGTGTGCCGGCTGTGCGTCCGGCTTTGTGGCTGAATTTGAAAATAGTGGTTGGTGGTTAGTGGGAAGTGGGAAGCGGTTGGTAGCTCCGTGGTATGACGAAGCCGTCCGATCAACCACTCACTTCTGTTTCTTTCCCTCCTAACGCTGCTTTCCTGCTATTTGCCCTCCTAACCACTAATCATTAGCCCTGTCGGCGCCCGCTCTCTCCGGCGAGAGCGGGACAGACAGGCGCGGCTCCAAACCTTAGGAGCTGTCTGTAAATAAAACACCCCGTTACGGGTCTGTTTTTCACCGTACTTCCTCATGAAAATGCTTACATACCCCGGTATGCGCGCATGTTCAGTCGTTGGATGGCAAAAAACATCTCCCGTCAATGGGGATGATTTATTTACCGACAGCTCCTTATTTTCACATGGATTGTCAAAGGTACATTCTTCCCCTTCCTGAAACATTCAATTATTCATGACCGATTTCAATTCTATTTCCGCTCCACCCTGTTCTTTACTTTTGTCCGCCGCTTCCATGAAAGCGATGATTTCCAGTGTTTGTTCTACGGGAAAGGGGACTGTTTTCGTGTCGTAAAATTCGGCGATTTTCACAAGCAGGGGATTGTAACCTTCGTCCCTGTTCAGATGGACGATGTCCTTTTCACCGAAGACCGTTGCGCCGAATCCGTATTTACCGTTGCGCGTACCGCGAAACGTCCCTATCCGGCTGTCGTTCCACAGGCCGATTACACTGTCCGTTCCGGGCATGTATGTCCGTCTGACCGATTTGCATCCTGCGCCCATGAGGGCAAACAGGATTTCAATGCCGTGGATGCCGTACCAGAACAAATCGGGATGGTGCGGTTCGATGGATGCCGGCCCATAGGTATCGACTCCCGTGATTTTCCCTGCTGTCTCCGATACATTTTCTACGCCGGTCAGGTATCGCAGCGATGAAGATGAAAACATCGGCGTCCCGTATTTCCGCGCAGCTTCGACAATGGCATACGCATCACGATACGAGGCGGTGAAAGGTTTGTCGATAAACAGCGGTTTACCGGCTTTCAGAACAGGCAGCGCCAACTCGAGGTGTTTGTTTCCGTCGATGCACGTCATCAGGACGACGTCTGCCTTATCCAGCAATTTATCTATCGAATCAACGATTTCAACGCCTTCTTTTTTGACGTCTTCCGTTATCTGGGGAATCCGGTCTTTCCACTCCCGAATGAGTTCCGTTCCTTTGGGACATGCCACTGTCACCCTGTAACCTCTGTATCTGTCGCCGGCATCCGTTGCATTAAACGCCTGGGTGAAAGCCTGGCAGTGACCGGTATCCAGTCCCAGCATCCCGATACGTTTTCCCGGCTCCGCCTTAAACGCAGGCCGGGCTGCCATGAGGCTATTTCGGTACATCATGCCCAATCCTGCGGTTACGACGGTTGCCTTTTTAAGAAAATCTCTCCTGTTCGTTTTCATCACAAGTATTCTTTTGGAAGTTTATAGGGTGCACGGTATTCGGGCATAGCCAGACGGGTCGCTTCCTTGTCGTCCACGATTTTTTCCGTTTGGGGGTCGAACCGGATGCTGCGTCCGAGTTTCATAGACAACAGGCTCAACACTACCGGAACGTCCACTTTGACGTGATATTCGGGATTGCAAAGCGGCTGTTGTCCCGATTTGATACAGTCTATCCATTCGAGTTCCTGTCCGGGCGAGGAGGGGATAGACTGCGGAGGCGTCTGCATGCCGTCCATCTTGTTACCTTCGGGAACGAGGATATGCGAAGAATAATCGGTCATCAGCGTGCCGTTTTCGCCGTGGAAGTAGATGCCCAGCCGGCGTTGCATACCGGTCTCGTAGCCCAAGCCCGACCGGTCGGCGTTGTGAAATGCCCATCCGTGGCTGTTGGTCGCCGAAAACATCCACGTCATGGTCATGTTCGGATAGCGCCACAGTATTTCCTGATTGTCATACGCATCGCTGTCGTCTTTGAGTACGTAGCGCCCTCCCGTCGAACTGATTTCGGTCGGATAGTCCAGATTCATTGCCCAAATCGGCAAATCGGTGATATGTGGAGCCATGCCGGGCGTCCACCCGCCGCTGAAATCCATCCAGAAACAGTGATAATAAGCCTCTTTCACTAAGTTGGGATTGAACGGCTGCATCCGTGCAGGCCCTACCCACTCGTTCCAGTTTAACCCTTCGGGCACTTTGTCGGTGTTGAATCCCGACCCGATGCCGTCGGGGGCGCTGTTCATCACAAAAAAGGTGCGAACGGTAGCAATATGACCGAGATTACCCGAACGGACAAGTTCAACCATGCGCCGATAGTGGTCGCTTGCATGGATTTGCGTTCCTATCTGACAAATGACTTTGTGCCGGCGGACGGCGTTGCGTATTGCCACACTTTCGGCAAAGTGCATCGCCATCGGTTTTTGGAGGTAGATATGTTTTCCCGCCTTTGCAGCGTCTATGGCCTGTATGGCGTGCCAGTGCGCCGGCGTGGATATAATCACGCCATCCACTCCCCCGTGATTGAGCAGGTCGTGATAATTGCTGTACCCTTTGCAATTTGCATGTTGTGCTACAGTCCTGTCCAATCTTTCTTTCCACACATCACATGCCGCCGTGATTACGGCTTTTTCGCTGGATGCGCAGGTATTCAGATTAGCTGTTCCCATCGGACCGCAACCGATGATGCCGATGTTAATTTTGTCGCTGGGAGCCACATGCCCCAGTCCTGCAATCGCCGATGATTTGACGATGAATGGCGCTGTGATTGCTGCAGCAGCCGTTGTCCTGATAAAATTTCTTCTTGTGTACATAATAAATAATGTTATTTAATTCAGTCTGATCATTGATTTAATGCTCCTTTTGGTATTCGTCCCACAGCTTTACCAAAACGGTCTCATCCGGTTTTCCTCCCTGATGGACAACGAGGCGATAACGCAGAATCAACGCTTTGTCCCTGCTCAACGGATACCGTGTATCGGGCGTCGGGAAGGTCGGCTGTACCCACGAAAGGGTGGGATAATCTACCCATTTCCCCGGATATTCGGGATTGTCCTTATGCTGCAAAATCGTCATTCCCGAAGTCGATTGACCGCCTTCGAAAATGCCGTTGAAATCCGCCCAGCATCTTACGGGCGAAGCGGTCGCCGTGTCGGAATAATACGAAATATCCTGTTGCTGCGGCGTCGCCATCCTCACGTTCAGTCCGCCGTAGCTGTTTGTGAAACGTGTAGCGACCGTGACACTGTCCACGAGCGCCTGCATCCGGATGGTCAGGTCGATGATCCGGCGTCCTTCCGATGCCCGATATGCGCGGATGGTCGCCCATTCGCGAACAATCGCCTTCTTCTCTTCCCATATCCATCGGTTTTCGGCTTCGATTTCGGCGAACCCGGAACCGTCGATACATTTCACGTTCCCGACAGGACGGGCAAAAACCCTTTGCAGCGCGTAGAGGTCGCTGCGTTCGGCGCCGTATTCCACTTCAGGCCATGCCCAAAAGATACCGCGATGATGGGGATGACCGCCGTCCGGCCAGTCGTTCGTGAGCATTTCGCCGTTCAGTCCGTACAGCGGATGAATATAGTTGCTCCGGGGAGTAGCCCAGATGGCCGATGTTGCTTTACCATCCTTGTCTACGGCGGGATTGGACTTGTAGTACTCATCCAGATAGACGCCTTCCACAGGAGAATACGTTATCTTTTGATTTTTCTGACTTTCGGAACGTACCACATCATCCTCGTAAACCGTGTGATAGTTATACTGCAAGACGGGTTTCCCCGATTCGCAGATAACGTACTGTCCGTTGTCGGGATTTACTGCCACCGTCATGACGGTGGCCGGCTCCGACGTACATGCCGACACCCATAACACTGTCGGAATAATGATTACCGTAAAAAAATTCTGTTTCATGTATTTCTATATTAATTCATATTACTGTAATAGTTTCTGTATTGAATCTGCTGCTTCAGGATGCTTATTTTATTGCTGCCACAAAGATATTTATTTATCCCGTATAACCTACCTTCCTCGAAAACGAATGTATTCCTTCATGCGGTACAAGGTTGTGAAATGAGATTCTGCTCCCGTAACCCGCGGACGCAGGCGCCCACGATGTTTGGACGCAGGCGCCCATGGTGCTTGGACGCAGGCGCCCATGATGTTTGGACGCAGGCGCCCGCGACACGTAGCAGATACGGTGTAGAGATCTTGCATGCAAAGCCTCTGCCGCTTCTTCGTTTTTCGCTTCTTGTTTGTATCCCGTGCAAAGTATAATTAAAATACCGGTTTACATATCTGCAAGAAAACAGAAAATCTATTAGTACATCCATGCCAAACAGTTCTTTACATCGCATATAAGCCAATACCTCAACGAACGTCTTTAAAAAGAGGTTGCTTCGACAGGTGTTGCCCGTCGAAGCAACTCTCCCGGAATGGTTACCAGCCCGGATTTTGTTTCAGATTAGGATTTAATGTCAATTCCTGTGTTGAAATGGGACTTAAATAATCCCTGTCCAAAACAAATCCGTATCCATTCGGCAACTGATCTTTCAGCGGGTCGAAATAGCCGTCGGTCAGCTTGTAATCGGCAGCCGACAGGTCGGGATAATCAATGCTGTTGAACTTTCCACCTGCAGGACGTTTACCGACAATGACTTCGTCGGCGGCAGCCCAGCGGGCGATGTCGTCCCAGCGGAAACTTTCGGCTACAAGCTCTACACGCCGTTCACGCCGTATTTCGTTGATTACCGGAGATAAATCCGGAAACAACCAGTTCGGGTCGTTCGGTATATCCGCCATAATCAGATTCGGCATCCCTGCGCGGTCGCGCAACAGCTTGACGGTTTTGTCGATATCCTGCTGCGTAACTGTACCCAGCTCGGCTTTGGCTTCCGCATAGTTCAACAACACCTCCGCATACCTGAAAAGAATCCAGCCGGTAAAACCGTCAGCATGCGTGTCAAGGCTTTTATGGTGAATCGGGTCGAAATTCAGCGTCTTGTTCAACTGGTAGCCGGTCGGGCAAACCGTATGCGCCGCCTGATCAACGGCCGGCCGGACAAAGCGTATGGTATCACCGTTTATTACCTGAAGCGGGAATCCGGGCGTAAAGATCGTTTGAATCAACCTCGGATCGCGGTTGGCCGTCACCGTAATCAAATCCCCGTCGCCTTTGTACAACGGGCTTTGGCTGATGGGCTTGCCATCCGTGCATAAATACGATTCGACAAACGATTTGGTTAAACCGATTCCGCCTCCTTTTCCGGTGGCAATCTGGAATTGCTCCGCATGACCTATTCCAAGATCCAGGTCATGTTTCTTCCAGAAAAGCACTTCGGGATTGTTTGCATAATCAAGCTCCGCAAAGAAAAAGTAATTCCAGTACGGATCGCCCTTCAAATAAATGGAATACAGTCCGGATTGTATGACCGCTTCCGCCGCCTCTGCCGCAAGATTCAGGTATTTATCCGGATGGGGGTTGGATACGCCGAAAGCGCCGGTCTGGTATTTCTCCCAGGTCCCTTCGTACAGGCATACTCTCGACTTGAAAAGCTGCGCAATTTCCTTGCTCAGCTTGGTGCCGCCCAATTGCTTGCCGGATGGCAAATAACTGATGGCGTTGTCGAGGTCGGCAATGATGGAATCGACTACCTGATTGCGGGGCGTTCTCTCCATATACAGTTCTTCCGCATCGGTACCCAGCGTTCTACTGAAATACGGTACGTCTCCATATTCCTTTACCAGATTATAGTAGAAGTAAGCCCGGATGAAATGAGCGGCTCCGGCAATCTCTTTGTACGCCTCGAACGGTTCTTCACATTTCCGGTAATTATCAAAAAAGTAGTTGATATTCCGAATGTTCGTATAACTCCACCCTCCTGTCGAGGGTACCGTCCTGGACCCTCGCAACCTTGCATTTGCTTCTGCATATGTAAAATCGTCCGTCTGCATATCGTATGAAAAGGTATACTGCAACTGATCGCTAAGTGAAGGATTAAACGCGGTGTAAAATTGATTGACATACAGATTCAGGTCACTGGTTGTTTTCCAGTAATCTTCTGCCGATACCATGTCCAGCGGAAACCGGTTCAAATCCACTGTATCCTTGCATCCTGTGACAGACGCGAGACACAGGACGATTATTAAATTCAAATATCTTATATTCATTGTTTTCATCGTTTTAAAGTTTTAAAATGTAATATCCAATCCTATCGAATAAACTTGTCTCAGAAAATGCATTTTCCCCGTATAGCTTCCGTAACCTGCGCTCAGCGCTTCCGGATCAAATAATTTAGTGAGAGAAGTAAAGGTCAGTAAATTTTCTCCGGACAGATAGATCCGTGCGTTGTTCACAAAAATCTTCTGCAGGAGATTCGGCGGAATCGTATAGCCTGCCGTCAGGTTTTTCAGCCGGAAATAAGCGGCATTTTGCGTGAAGCGGGACTGTACTTGTCTATTCTTCAAATCTTCGGAAGACAGATACGGTTTCGGATAATAGGCATCGGTATTCACTCCCAGCATGTTTGTTTCGTTTGCCGGACGCCAGTAATCCAATGTGGTGCTGTTTCCTTTATACCACATATTCATATCAAACCAGGCATTTGTATTAAATCCATGAAATGCCGGATCCTGCGTCCTGAAAGCAAAATCCCTTTTCAATACGCCCTGCCAGAACATGCTTAAATCAAATCCTTTCCATTGACCGCCAAGCGTCAGACCGGTCAGGAAACGCGGACTGTTGTTGCCTATCACGGTGTAATCGCCCGGATTATCGACGGTATATGTGCCGTCGGTGATTTTCCCGTCGCCATCCAGGTCTTTATACTGAATATCGCCTGCGCCCCAAGTCGGATAAAAACGCGACTGGTCGGGGCCTTTGGTGGCTTCTTCATCCGTCTGGTAAATTCCGACCGTTTCGAGTCCCCATATCTCTCCGACTTTTTTCCCTTCATACCATGTACTTAGCGTTTTTGTCGGATTATTGTATTCCTTTACGGTAGAAACATTGTCGGCAAGCGTAGCTCTGACATTGAAGGAAAGGTCGTCGCCAATCTTGTCGCGCCAGCTTAGTACCAGTTCAAAACCGGTTGTTTCAAGGGTCGAATTATTGGACTGCGGCACGCTTGCACCGAGCAGAATCGGCAACGCCTCGGCAGGGCCGAACATGTCGGTCGTTAACCGGCGATATACATCCAGCCCGACATTCAGTCTGTTGCCCAGAAAACCGGCGTCGAAACCGATATTGGAGGTGGTAGATGTTTCCCACGTCAAATGGGCGCTGACAAGTCCCGGAGCGGTCGTGTAGGAGGGGCGTTCACTTCCCGTAATCCATCCCAAATTGGTGTTGATACCCAAATTGGGCAGATACAAGTAGTTCGGCACATTCTGATTCCCCAGAGACCCCCATGAGGCCCTGATTTTAAAACTGTTCACATACGGTTCAAGCGGCTCCCAGAACGATTCCCGCGAAACATTGTAACCGACCGAAAACGAAGGGAAGAATCCCCAGCGGGAAGATTGCTCAAACCGCGAACTGCCGTCGTACCTTACATTGGCTTCGAACAGGTATTTTTCCTTGTAATTGTATTGCAGTCTTCCGAAGAAACCGGCTGTTGCCCAGTGGGACATGGCGTCGTCCGTATAATGCTCCCCGACAGCCGTACTGATAGACGGAATGTCGCTAACCAGTATATTTTTTTTCTGGCTCCAAAGGTAACTGTATTTGTCCTGCTCTTTCTCAAAACCGCTCATGATATAGAAATAATGATCTTTCAATGAAAATTCGTAGGAGGAAACAAGATTGAACATCGTGTAGTCGTCTTTGGCAAACGAGGTCTGGTAATCGCTGATAGCGCTATCATAGATGATTTTCTCGCCGTTCGGATTCGTCCCGTAGATGGTCGGATGATAGTTGGTAATCCGCGTATGGTCGGTTTTATAATTGAAGTTGAACTGCGTTTTCCAGTTTTTGACCGGTTCGATGATCGCGCCAAGCGTAGCCAGATACGTAGATCCGAAGTGACGTTCTTTCGCGTTTTCGTCGACCATGGACGGAAGATAGGAGATGCTCGAAAATGTGCCGTTAGGCAGATACAGGGGCCTGAAAGAGTTTGTTCTGTAAAAATTGTGATACTGTGTTCGCCTGTCATACGACCCTGCATTGAAATACTGCGTGAAGTCATTAATGTATTTGGAATTTACGATAAATGTCAGCCAGTCGGCAGGTTTCGATGTCAGGTTGGCCGTAATGTTGTACCGTTTGTAACCTTCGTCGCCGTACCGCAATTCTCCGGGCTGATCCAAATACCCTGCCGATGCATAATAGGAACTGTTTTTACCGCCGCCGCTTATACTTGCATCGTGTTTCTGACGCATCACACTGTTTCGGTAATATACATCGTAAAACCAGTCGTGATTGGCATTTCCGGCAATATCCCAGATGTCGTTGCCGTGCCAGTCGTTCACGCCGTCATCGCGCAACCAGGTTTCGTCCTTGATTTCGCCGGCCATGTATTTCCTGACGCGGTCGTACTCATACTCCGTAAACTCCGGCGCCATACCGGCATTGACACTGGCCTGATCGTGCGCCGTCATATATTTCAGCGTATTTTCCATGTGAGGCATCCCCATGGGACTTGAGAAGGAAGTGTTGTTGTTGTACGTAACCCTTACTTTTTCACCCTGTCCGCCTTTTTTGGTCGTGACCAATATCACACCGTAGGGAGCGCGCGCACCGTAAATGGCTGACGCTGCCGCATCCTTCAAAATGGAAATGGATTCAATATCGTTCGGATTAACGGAATTCAGATCCATGGGAATACCGTCGACCAGTACATACGGCGAATAATCTCCGGTCAACGAACCGACACCGCGGATATTCAGCGACATCGTTCCGCCCGGCTCTGCCGAAAACTCGCCCGGTGCAATATTCAGGTTGGGAGACGCACCCTGCAACGCTTCCGTTACATTGGTCACGGGACGCTCCTTGATCTGATCATACGTAACCATATCGACGGCGCCGGTCAGATTCACCTTCTTTTGTGTCCCGTAACCTATTACTACTACTTCCTCCAGCGCCTGCATATCTTCTGCAAGTGTAATATTCAGGCTGGTTTGCCGTCCGACGCTGATTTCCTGTGTAATGTATCCGATATACGACACCTGCAGCACCGCATTTTCCGCCACGTTCAGCGAAAAATGACCTTCCGCATCCGTGATCGTTCCGTTGGTTACAGCACCTTTCTCCACAAGGTTAGCGCCGATGACCGGTTCACCCGTCCGGTCGACCACCGTACCCGTAATGCGGGTCTTGCTCTGCTGTGGTTCGACCGTTTCCGGCGGAGAGCCTTCGCCGGC
>JAITAY010000219.1 GCA_031283915.1 Tannerella sp. | reverse complement strand
ACCTGCCTGTCTTTCTTAAAAGCCGAGACTGTGCCGAAACTGCGTCCGAAATGGTCCACTCCTACTATCTTGAAACTGTTGTATTTGGTAACGGGCGCAGGATCGACGTTATTGTCCGGATCAGGATCAGGGTCAGGGTCTGGGTTCGGATTTTCCGTCTTCGGTTCGTCCGGTTGAATATACTTGGGTTCCGTGCAACCCGACACTATTCCACAAGATAGCGCATTAAATACAATTAGGAATACAAATAAATTCTTCATTTCCATTTAATTTTTAATTCTGACTGTAACTTTAATTTAAACATCTGACAAGGAGTCGCCATCCCGTCATCCCATACTTGCGACGGCGCAGCCCGAAGCAATCCTTTCGACAGTCAGAGGCTGCTTTGCGATGGCACAACAACGGGATGTGCGCCATCATAGCGAGTCATGACTATCTTGGATTGCTTCGCTCAACGCTCCACTCGCCACTCTACGCGGCTTCTTTTCGACATTTACTATTGTTTTCCGAACAATACTTTCCGCATGAAGCGCGAGGTAGCCACCGCATCGTTCTGCTTGACCAGCGCGTCTATTTCGGCCATGTTCTCTTCGACAATCTGTTCAAACGCCCTTACCCAATGGATACTTTCTGCAATGGCATCCGTAGCGTCTTCGCGATAAGGATACTGATCCATCGAAAGCCAGCCGGCGTAACCCGCCTTTTTCAGATTGTAAAGCAAATCCACATAGATTGTGCTGTGTACCGAACCGACGATCATATCGTCGTCCCATGAGCCGTGATTGTCGTTGAAGTGCATGTGAAAAAGCAGGTCGCCGGCGCGTTTGGCCAGCACGACGGCTTCGGCGATGTTCTCGCCCGCTTCAAAACCGTGTCCCGTGTCGATGCAGATGCCTACGTTCGGACAGCCGGTTTCCTTTGCCGCCAGAATAGTATCCGCCATACGTGCATGGTACGAAAAGTTGCGTGGTTCCTTCGGCTTGTATTCCAGTGCAAACTTCAGCGTCGGGAACTCGCCGGCAAGCGCCGCCGTACCTTCGCGCAGCCACTCCCGTTCCTGATCGTAGTCGGCGGTCAGGAAATAGTCATAGCCATCCTGCGCCATCCACATATTGACCACCTTGCAATCCATCTCCAGCGCTATTTCGCTCATCTGACGCAGATAATCCAGCGAATGTTTGCGTACTGCGGGATCGGTGGAGGTCAACGTCCCTTTGCCGTACTCCTTGACGGTGAATACGTCGGGAATGATGGATACGCACGTTTTGCCGTAATCCTCCATCCGCTTTTTCATGTCCTTCACATTATCTGGACGGATATCCCAAGTCCCTACCAACTCTATCCCTTCCACATAAGGGATTTTTACTGCTTGCGCCAACATCTCTTCCGTTGACGGATTGTCCTTGTAACCCTTGCAGAAACGATCGCAGGTGTTACCTAAATTACCTAAAATTACCGAATACTTGTACATAATTACTTTGAATTTTGAATTGTTAATTATTATTTTCATATATTCCCGGCAGATCGACCAATGTCCTTTCAAACATTTTCAGCCCGCCCTTTTCATTAGGATGATGATAAATTTCACCCCATCCGTTGGTATAATTTTCCCAATACATCATAGATTTATCCACATCCTTGCCGTCGCCATTGAGGGAAGTGGCAAGGTCGAAGAGGCAACCGTTGATGCCGTACTTTCGGCGTACCAGACCGATGATCAGGTTAACGCCGGCTTGTGTGCCGCTTTCGTTGCACGGAATATTGTTCAGGATCGGGATGGCGCCTTGCGAACGGATATATTCCGTCAATTCGCTCAGGTTGGCAGCCGTATTGCCGCCGTTTGTGCCGATGGTTACCATCACATATTTAGCCTTGACGAAAGGAAGTTCATTCCTGATATACTCCAGCAGCATGTTGATAGTTCCGCCTCCCCGTCCGCTCGATACGGCATCTCCTCCCAATTGACGGATGATACGCTGTGTCCACGACAGATGAAAATCCGCCGTTGGAAAATAGCCTTCGGGCTGGGACACGGAATCGCCGTAAATCAGCAGTTTCACATTGCCTTTGAGGGCATAGACGGTTATCTGTTTTACCAGCATGGAAGTCCCGCCTGCCAGACCGAAACAGTAGTGATCATACTGCATCCCCACGCTGAAACCGGCCTGCAGCGCTCCCTGCCCGACGCCGCCCTGCCCGTCGTGCACGGCGCTTATTTCCGCCTCCTCGCCGGTCTGTTCGTCAACGATCCGTACTTTCGCCTGCTGATAGACATGATAAATCTCCACCGTATATTCACGGTCGCCCTGCAGGAAATCAACCGTTTTCTCCGTTGCCGGATTAGTGGCAATAGATATGCGCCGGTTCGGCACGTCAACGTATGCATTGAAATCGCCCAGACTGCTCTTGAACACCGCTTTGGCGTCGGCGGAAAATTTTACCCTGTATTGCGCCATGCGCTCTGCCAGTGCATAAAATTTGTTCAGTTGCACCGTATTCCCCCTGGTCGTGATGCGCAGGCCGTCGACGGTATAACTTCCCAGACCGTTGACCGACAGTTCCGGTACAGCGGCGGTCAACGCGCTTTCGTACAGTACCGCCCTTCCTGAGGGAGTGGGCGGATCAGGCGGGTCAGGCGGATCAGGCGGATCAGGTGGGTCGACCTCCTCTACCCTGACTGCAATCGCCGTACCGACGTCCTGATAAGCGACGGTAACGGATGTTTCGCCGGTGGCAACCGCTTCCACCGATCCGTCGACCACCGTAGCCACCGATTCATCAGTTGACGACCACTGCAACGCAGGAGGATGAGCTACCGCCGGAACGACAGATGCGCTCAACTGCTCCCTCTCGCCGACTTTCAGCGTCAGCGACGTCTTATTTACGTGGATACTCTGGGGTTTATACTTTCCCGAAGAATGTTGTTTTTCACATCCCGACAACGACAATACGGGCAGGATAAAGAAAACAAAAAAAAGAAAAATATTACTTCTCATCTTATTTCTATTTTAATTGAACCTCTGTTTTTTCCGACGGCAAATTGAAATGGTTCACCGTTCTGACGGCTATTGTATGCCCGGCATTGTCAGTCCCGCCGACAATCTCGAATTTCATTTCCGTCGTTTCGACCGGAACGGTATTATCGCCATTTGTATCAAATTGCTGGTAAGCGCCCGTTTTCGGCAGATTCCCGACCGGCGTGCCGTCTTTGAATATCTCGAACCGGAAAATACCCGATTCAATATCCGCATCGGCATCCCAGGAAACTTCAATATTGCCGCCGTTCCGTTTTGCCTTCACATTATAGGGCGCAGGCGGCGGCGTTTTGTCGGCTACCGTTCCGGTGATGACGTATTCTTTCCACAGTTGAGCGGTCGCTTCGTCGGGCAGCACGCACAAGCCTTTCTTATCGCCGGCGTATGTTGATTCTTTATAAAGTTGAAGCGTCAGCGTATCGCCCAGCCACGTTTGAGTACGGTCGAGGTCGCGCATGACCGTACTGTTGCCTTCCGGCATCCGCTGTTTCATTACCGCTTCATAGAACGGGACGGCCATGTAACGGATGTAACTGAAGTTATGATTTTGCGCCGGATTGTGCGCAATACTGACCGGCGCGTCCATGTTACGCAGTTTTTGAAAGGCATGTACCGAGGTCGCCCAACAGGATGTGCCGTCGGCATTGGCGTCATTGGCGCCTGCATGACGTGTGAGCAGCGGTACTTTCGCCGCTGCCGCAGGATAATCCCACTGCGGGTCAAAAGCAGGAGAGTAGCACACGGCCGCCATAATCCGTTCGGGGTATTCTTTCAGCATGGCGAGCGTCCAGTAGCCGCCGCCGGAATGTCCGAACAGCAGCCACGGGACAGCGCTCAACTCCGGACGTCCTGTTTTTTCGCCCGTATCGTTCAATACTTTCAACAGGGCGGCGACTGTACCTGCGCCCGGATCGCGCCATACATGGCAACTACCATAAAGCGCCGTTTCGACAACCGCCAGTTTCCATTTTCTTGCGAATGCCTGATACTGCAAGTCGTAAGGTCGCGTAATTCCGAACTGTTCCATACCGCAGCCGTGTTGCAGGATCAGTATGCCGCGCAACGCTTCCGTTCGGGTGGGAATATAAATCCCGTAATCGGCATGGTCGGCAAAGAGGCAGTCGGCGCCTTTGAGCGTCATCAGGATAATGGTGTCGCCGTAAGTTTTTGCCGTTTGTTCGCGCGGCGTTACTTTGACCGGCAATATTGCGCTGATATCCGACGAACTTACGGTAATGACGGTTTCGCCTACGGCAAGCGCCTCCACTAATCCCTGATTGTCCACGGAAGCGACTGTATAATTCCCCGATTTCCATTCGAAAACAGGAGAAACGGCTACCGAAGGGACAGCCGAGGCCACAATCCGCTCTTTATCGCCCACTTCAAGCGTAAGCGATGATTTGTCCGTGCGGATGCGCTCCAAATGATACACTTTTGGGGAGTTGTTTTCCGAACAGCCATTTGTCGCAACGACTATCCAAAGCAATAAAGGTATAAATCTCTTTTTCATCAATTCTTAATAATCCTTATACAATTCTATTCCGTTCATATACATGGTTGTCCATCCGTGCGGCGTTTCGGTTGTATTATAAACCCAGCCTATCGTTACGGAGGTTGCGGCTGTCAGTGTGAATGGAATCCGCTGCGCTACTACGGGAATCGCCGACAACTCTGCATACCCCAAAACGCCCGGAGTAACGGATACGGCTGTAATATCAGGCAATACAGACTGCGTGGTAACTACGCCATAAGCCAATACTCCCACATTGCCGTCTATCCTGCCGCCTAAGAATACCAGGGTGTAACTACCCGGCTGCAGAGTCACCGCCTGATAAACTTTGCCGTTTGTTACGTATGGAATAACGCCCGGCATGGAAAACATAATCATGGTTGTTCCCTCATCCGTGGCAAAACTTACAATATCGACAGGATTATGCGTCCAGCCGACCAATTGCTGCATGCGATCTCCCCAAAGCGGATTTTCTCCCTGGA
>JAITAY010000197.1 GCA_031283915.1 Tannerella sp. | reverse complement strand
CCTGATTTTCAACAACTTACGATTTTTATGTGAAAAACTCCAAGCAAAAACCGTCTGTTTTTAACTGAAATTTAACAACTCGAGGCAGAAATGCTGCAATGTGGGTTAAGGATGCATCCCTAACGGGATGCCGGAAACAAAATCTTAACTTGATGACATTGAGTCGAAACTGACGGGAAAGAAGGAAAAAAGGAAAACATTACCGCCAGACGACGGATTCATCATTTATCATTCATCATTATCTGACGTGTTTCAGGAAGTAGTAGGTTAGTCCCAGCAGGTGGTGGACATTGATTTTTGAAAAGATCCGGTGCGAAGAGGCGCGCTGATAGGCGTGGAGCATCGACACGTGCGGCAGGTAAAACACCTTGTAGCCGGCCTGTTTCATCCGCAGGCAGAAATCGGCATCTTCCGGGCCGTAAAAGATATGTTCGTCCAGCAGACCGATTTTTTCCTGTGCCGTTCGGCGGAACAGCTGACAGGCGCCAATGAGGTAATCGACCTCGAAAGGCCGGGCGGCATTCACGTCATAGCGTTTGTCCTGCGTGCCGGAAAAAGACGCTTTTCCCCGCAGCCTGCGGGCAAGAATCCGGAAAGCCGTCTGCAGTTTCCCGCCAATCGTGGGAAACCTCCGGCAACTGTTCTGTACCCGTCCGTCCTGTCCGTACATTTTGCAACCGCACAGGCCGGCTTCCGGATGTTCGTCCATAAACGACAGCATCGCCGCGAGCGACGTTTCCGAAGCTTCCGTGTCGCTGTCCAGCAGCCAGACGTATTCGCCCGACGCCGCGCGGATGCCCCGGTTCCGGGCAATGGAGATGCCCGCGTTTCGCCCGTTTTCGAGAACGGTTATCTGAGGATAGAGACGCCTTATCTCACGTAACGTGGCATCGGTGGATGCGTTATCGACATAGATGATTTCCGCCTGCGAATCGCTGAGCAAAAAACACAGCGATGCCAGGTTTCTCTCCAGATAATGCCAGGAATTATGTCCGATAATGACTGCCGACAGTCTCATGTCGAGTTACTTTTGGGAACGGGTAAGTTTATTTTTCAGCGCCCTGCAGGCTTTCCAAAATTCGGAGAAGGAAGAAAAGCGGCGAAGGTGCGACCAGATGAATCCGGGACGCAGGAAGAACCGGATATTGTACCAAAACAGGAGCTTCTCCATTTCCCTGCTGTTCAAATTCGGGTAGGAAAGGATGGAGTGGTGCTGCACATCCGTCGGCACATATTCACCGCCTGCAATCCACTGATTTTCCATGGCCAGGCGATGAAATTCCGTCCCCGGAAACGGCGCTACGATATTAATCATCACCTGCGAGGCGTGCAGGCGGATGGCGGTGTTCAGTGTCTCTCGGATGGTTTCCCTGGTCTCCAGCGGGCTGGTGCCGATCAGGATGTTCAGCTTGACGGGCACGCGGTACCGGTTCAGCCGTTCGATGGCGTCAATGATTTGCCGGCGCGTGAGACCTTTCCTGATGTATTTCAGTATCTCGTCGTTGAACGATTCGACGCCCAAATCTACATATTCGCAACCGCTTTCCCCCAGGATGCGGGCGATGTTTGCGGTGATGGCGTCTGCCCGCGCCTGACATCCCCAGACGATGCCGTGCTTGCGTAAGGCGCGGGCAATGGGTATCAGCCGTTTTTCCGTAGTGATGAAGTTATCGTCCATGAAACCGATAGCCCTGTAGCCCTCCGCAGCCAGCAGGTCAATCTCTGCAATCACGTTTTCGGGCGACCGCATAGAGACAAACGGCTTTTTCCCCGTTTCGGCGCGATATTCCAGTTCGCGGGCGAAGGTCAGTGAACTCGGTACACAATAGATGCAATGAAACGGACAGTTCCGCGAGGTGACCATCGCCGTGTAGGGGGAACGTTTCAGCTTTGGATTACTGAAAAAATGCATGTCCACCAAATGCCTTGCCGGAAACGGTAACGCATCCGGGTCTTTCAGCAAGGCTCGTGGCGGGTTGTGCTGCACCTTCGCATCGCTGCCGTTCAGGAACGAAATGCCCTTGACGTCCCGCCAGGACTGTTTCCCGGCCATGCGCCGGCATAATTCCCTGACCGTTTCTTCCGGCTCGCCGCGTACGGCAATTTGCCGGTCATATTGCAGGAAATGTCGTGCATAATACGTCGGAGCAGGACCTGTATACACCGTGTAAGCCGCCGGAACCCGGCGGTGAATCCATTCCGAAGCGATCACGTCGTTTTGGATGGAGAGATTGACCGCCCATATCAAGTAAATGTCCGACGTGTCCCGTTCAAGAAATCGCCTGAACATGTCCGTCGAACGGCGAGTGGTAATGAAATCCTCGTAACCTACGGTATAGCCTTCGTTTTCCAGCAGGGCGGCTACCGTCAGTTCGTAGATATTGATCATGGGATAAACCATGGTGGTACATCCGGCCGTCCGTTCGGCCGGTCGTCTCCCGATGAAAACGGGTGGTATGATGAATGTTATTTTCATACGGTCGCTTTTTCAGGCTAAACGTATATCCCAACGGTTTATTTCAGTCATCTCCCTTAAAAATCATATCTACGGCTTCTTCCGGCGTCCGGGATTCATGCCAGAGTCCCTGCCGGAAAGGGAGAAACTGTTCGTCTGCCGCCTGCCTGAAAAGTGTGAACAGCGGGTCATAATAGCGGTTTGTGTTCAGGATCACAATCGGATGACGATAGAGACCTAACTGTTTCCACGTGATGATTTCCAGCAGTTCCTCCAGTGTGCCGTACCCGCCCGGCAAGGCAATGACGGCATCCGACAGGGCAGCCATCCGCTGTTTGCGTTCGTGCATCGTTTCGACTTCGATCACTTCCGTCAGGGACTCATGACACCAGCCATTCCGCACCATGAAACGCGGTATGACGCCGGTCACGCGGCCGCCTTCGCCCAACACCGCGTCGGATACCCGGCGCATCAATCCCGAGGAACCGGCACCGTTAATCACGTGTATCCCTCTTTGCCCAAGCAATCTGCCTGTCTTTTCCGCCGCTTCCCCGTAAGCCGGATGGACTCCCGTGCCGGACGCGCAGTAGATGCAAACAGAATGAATATTATTATTTACCATACGATTGATTAATGATGGTTAGTAGCCTCTTAAGAAATAGATACATACAGTCTGCCCCAAATAACGGAAACACATTCATTCTATATGAACTTTGCGCCATTTTCACCTGGTAACTTCCTGTTTCTTTTCCTCCTAACGCCACTTTCCCGCCATCTGCCATCTCCTAACCCCTGATCCCCGCGCAGTATCTCTCATGCAAAAGGGTTATCTCTTTTGGATAAAAGAGTTAACCCTTTCCGGCAGGAGGCTGCCCACGGTTGGTCAATGTAACCGTTTTGAGAACAGCATTACTTCCTGTACTTGCAGCATTTGGGCAAGGCTTTGTAGGCTTTGTCCGGGGCTTTGTCCTTTTCCGTGTCGTGACCTGCTTTGGCGATGGCTTTGGAAACGGCTTCGACCGACGTTTTTTCCGGGTCATAGTTCAGGTGCAGCGTCTGACTTTCCTTGTCCCAGGACGCGGACGTGACTCCATTGACCTTTTTGGCTACTTTTTCAATGCGGGTCTTACACATGTCGCAACTGCCGTTTACGTGCAGGTGTACGTGCGTATCTCCGGCAGACACGTTCGACAGGACGCCGGTCTGCTCGCCTGCCGGGCTTTCCGGACGGGCTTGTGCATTGCTTATTCCCAGAAGGAACGCAACGATAACTACTGAATAAATTACTTTTTTCATTTTCGTTCTAAATTAAATATTGTCAATTAAATTAATTCCGCCCAAAGGTAGGCAAAAATACTGATTATACTGAGCACGGCATGATTTTGTGATAGGGTTTCCGAACGGCTTCAATGAAACAGGACGCACTCCTCACAGGTTTCCGAAGATTTCAGACTGAAATGTTCACAATCCGGCAGGATTCCGAAAATTTCAGACTGAAACGGACGCAGTCCGGCAGGATTCCGAAAATTTCAGACTGAAACGGGCGCAATCCCGGCAGGATTCCGAATATTTCAGACCGAAACAGAGACAGAAAGCAGAAATACATGCAGAAACAGGAGTAAAACAGCATTCATTTTAAGTGTTTAATAAAAGAAAGTAGAACAATGAAATCAGAATTAGAATTGAAAAAACCGGATGTGAATCATTTCAGTAATGCCGATCACATCGAGTTTCACAAACAGTCGTATCTGATATGCGACAGGTACGGGACGGTCATCAACGCTCCCGAGTTACTAACGGGCTATGAGGGTAAAGTATCGCAGGAAGACTCCATCTACAAGTGGATACGCCGGAGCGAATATACCGAAAAGAAACTCGAAACCGACCACGGTCGCGACCGGGTTTACACGGGCATACTGAGTATCGTCCGCGTCAACCTGAAGCATTTCGATCCCTCGCTGCGCGACAATGCCGCCCACGTGTACAACCTGCTCGAGAACTACGGCAACTTGACCGCTGTGGATTACGACGCCGAGACGGCAGGCATCGACAGCATCGTGACGCGGTTGAACAGCAGCGACTACCTCCCGGCCGTGCAGAATCTGGGGCTTGTGCCCTGGGTGGCCGAACTGGCGAGCCTGAACGCGCTGTTCAAGACGTATGTCGATGACACGGCGCAGGAACAGATTGTCAAACCGGACATCCATTCCCGCACGGCACGCCGGGAAACGGACACCGCGTTGCAGAAAATCACCCACCGGGTGACTGCGCTCATCGACCTCAACGGGCCGGAGGCATACGTCCCCTTTGCCCGTGAGTTCAACGTGCTGGTGAATCACTACAACACGCTGGTACACGAGCATTACGGACGGCTGCACGCCCGGACCGACATCGCCCCGGCCCTGATTGTTCCCCTCGCCCCGCAGCCGTACACCGGCAAGCCGGTATACGTCATTCCCGAGGTCAGCCTGCGCAAGGTGGCGAAAGACGGTACGGAGACGGTCGTCGAACTGCGCTTCAGCGAAGACTTTACCGTGAGCTACAAAAACAACGTGGCGCCCGGTACGGCTACCCTCGTCATTAAGGGCATCGGCAAATATGCCGGCGAACTCGTGACAACGTTCAACATCGTGGCGGAGGAATGAATGAAAGGCTGAACGGTGATTCGTTTGATTTTTGTGACTCCCGTGATGCATCGAAAGAATCATCACGGGTCACAAAAATCACGGTTCAAACAAGTAAGAAGTCAATAAAAATATAAGGTATAACCGCTCCGAAAGGGAGCATAAAGATTAAAACAGATATGAGTAATTTAACAGCAAAAATAAAATGGAATTTATTTTTCAGGACGCCCCTCCGGTCTTTACTGCGGGGAATAATCACCCGGATAGTTATTCCCAAAGGCGTGACTTCAATCGGCAGTAATACTTTCAAAGAGTTCAAAAAACTGAAATCCATTACTGTCTCTGATTCGGTAACGAGGATTGGGAAGTACGCTTTCTCGGAATGTACCGGCCTGACGTCCGTTACTATCCCCGCTTCGGTAACGGGTATTGGGGAGAGTGCTTTCGAGGGATGTACCGGCCTGACGTCCGTTATCCTCCCCGAGTCGGTAACGGGTATCGGATATTGCGCTTTCTCCGAATGTACCAGCCTGACGTCCGTTACCCTCCCCGCTTCGGTAAAGAGTATCGGGAATAGTGCTTTCTCGGGATGTACCAGCCTGACATCCGTTACCCTCCCCAATTCGGTAACGAGTATTGGGAAGTTTGCTTTCTATGGATGTACCGGCCTGACGTCCGTTACTATCTCCGCTTCGATAACGAGTATTGAGTGGGGTGCTTTCTCGGGATGTACCGGCCTGATGTCCGTTACTATCCCCGCTTCGGTAACGAGTATTGAGTGGGGTGCTTTCTGGGGATGTACCGGCCTGACGTCCGTTACTATCCCCAATTCGGTAA
>JAITAY010000122.1 GCA_031283915.1 Tannerella sp. | reverse complement strand
TTCA
Source organism: Tannerella sp. (assembly GCA_031283915.1). Taxonomy (GTDB): domain Bacteria; phylum Bacteroidota; class Bacteroidia; order Bacteroidales; family Tannerellaceae; genus Tannerella. The sequence goes on along the minus strand of JAITAY010000122.1, from coordinate 4,129 downwards.
CGCTTCAGGAATCGACGAACCAGAAAATGCGGCCGATGGACCGGGAAGGCTTCCTGCAACTGATAGCCGACCGTTTCCTGGAAGAGAGCCGGACGGGGACGGATTTGCTACAGCCCAACCCGAACTGGGATGTAGCCAAACATCTGATGGATGCCAACGCCGTCAACGGCTACCTGAACGGTACGGAGACCGACTGGTGGGATATGGGAACGAACGACCATCCCTATATCCAGATGCACAACCTGAGCGTCCGGGGACGGAGCGAACTGAGTAACTATTTTATGTCCATCGGCCTGACCGACCAGGAAAATCTGGTGATCAACGATACGTACAAGCGTTACAATGTCCGCCTGAATCTGGATACGAAAATCACCGACTGGCTGAAAGTCGGCGCCCAAACCTTCTTCGTGTTGAGCGACTGGTCGGGGATTGCCAGTATGGGCAGCGGCCTGCCGCCCGTTTGCGCCGTAACCGATCCCGGAACGGGCGAATACATTACATATCCCTATAAGTCATCGCTGAATCCGGCGCTGGAACGGCAGCAGGACAATCTGGACAAACGTTACAACTTCTTCGGCAATTTCTATGCCGACGTGGATATTCCATTTGTCAAGGGCTTGAATTACCGCCTGAATTTCTCGCAGAACCTGATTGAAGACAAGGATTTCACGTTCAATCCCTGGGGCAGCGAGCTGACCGGTTCGGGAAACAAACAGAACAGCAGCCAGTACAGCTGGACGGCAGACCATATTCTTACTTACAAGCGGACATTCGGCCGGCACGACGTCAATTCCACGCTGGTCTACGGTGTGGAAAAGCGGCAGTATGAAACGACCAATGCGAGCGGTTCGGACTTCGCCAACGACGTGCTGGGATACAACTATCTGGGCGCCGCCAATGCCGCACGGCAGGTCATTTCCTCCGACGCATGGCAGGAGTCGAGCGTGTATGCCATGCTGCGTCTCGGTTATACCTATAATAACCGTTACAGCTTTACGGGGACATTGCGCCGCGACGGATTCTCCGGTTTCGGCAGAAACAACAAATTCGCCCTGTTCCCCTCGGCTGCCGTGGCCTGGCGCCTGAGCGAGGAGAATTTTGTCAGAGACAACCTGAAGTGGGTCGACAACCTGAAACTGCGCCTCTCCTACGGTTCGAACGGTAACCGTACCGTGTCGCGCTATCAGACGCTGGCCAAAATGACTTCCAACAACGCCTATCTGTATGGCGACGGCACTTCGGCCGAAAAGGGCCTTTACATCAGCGCCATGGCAAACGACAACCTGAAATGGGAAACGACCAATTCCTTCAACGCCGGACTGGATTTCAGCGTGCTGAACGGAAGACTGTCCGGCTATCTGGAGTATTACCGCTCGAATACGTTTGATTTGCTGTACAACATCAACATTCCCATGCTGAACAACGGCATCGGTTCGATTCCCACCAATATCGGCAAACTGGCCAACCGGGGAACGGAACTGAGCCTGACCGGGATTCCCGTACAGACGAAAGATTTCAGCTGGGATATCACGTTTAACTATTCGCTGAACCGGAACAAAGTGGTCAGTATTCTGGGCATAGACAACGACGGCGACGGCCGGGAAGACGACCTCGTTTCAAGCAAGATATTCATGAATCATCCTTACGGCGTGTGTTACGATTTCGAGCAGATCGGGATGTGGCAGATGGCCGACTATCAGGCGGGCATCATCCCGGAAGGTTTTACCTACGGCACCTACAAGGTGCGCGACCAGGACGGCGACGGGAAATACACGGCCGCCAACGACCGGAAGATTCTCGGATATACCGATCCTTCGTACCGCTTCAGCATCGAGAACGTATTGCGATATAAAGACTGGGAACTGAAGGCGTTTATCAATTCGATTCAGGGCGGAAAGGATTATTATTATGCACAGCCGGGCAGCGGACTGACCAATCCGGACAATATTTACCAGAGCAATATCTTTAAGTGGGATTACTGGACGCCGGAAAATCCGGATGCACGCTACCGGCAAATCGGATTTTTTCCGCCGGCTCTGGATTATCCCTACTCGCCGTATATACAGCGGAGTTTTATCCGTTTGCAGAACCTGACGCTTTCTTACCGGGTGCCTTCGGCGCTCCTGAAAAAGGCCGGCATCAATAATTTCAAGGTATATGTAACGGGTACGAACCTGTTTACACTTACCGACTGGGACGGCTGGGATCCGGAAACAAATTCGGGACTGGGCGGCGAATATCCGCTTTTGAGAACGTATTCAATGGGTATTAATTTTGAATTTTAAACAGGAAAAGAAATGAAAACATTTTATCAGAAAACAGGGATCGCAGTGATTATGGCGCTGTTTGCCGTATCCTGTGACGAAAGTAATTTTTTGGAAGAGAAGCCGCTGTCCATCTATACGGCGGAAAACTCATTAGTGACGGTTTCCGATTTTCAGGCGGCGGTCAACATGCTGTACAAAAGACCCGGAAACATGATGTTTTATAACACTGAAGAATACATGTTTGCTTTCTTTTATGCCACCGACCTTTCTTTTTGTTCGGCCGACGTAAACAAGCTGAACAAGTATGCGGAGACCATGATTCCGACCTGCGCACATACCAGCAGCATGTGGAACAACGTATATGGAATTGTCAATCAGGCAAATTTGATTCTGACACGGATGAAGGATGCCGACATACCGGAAGCCGAAAAAAATGTGATGCGTGGCGAGGCACTGTTCTTTCGCGCATTCGGATACCGGATCCTGGCCAACCTGTACGGCGGCGTGCCGCTGATTACGGAAGAGATCACCGCGCCGCGCCGCGACTTCGTCAGGGCTACGCGCGAAGAGATCTATACGCAGGCAAAGAATGATCTGCTGGAAGCTTTTTTGCTGCTGGACAATATCGACGCCGTAAAAGACGGAAAAATCTCCAGACAGATGGCAGCGCACCTGCTGGCTGAAATCTATATCTCGCTGGGTGACTACGACAATGCCATCAGCGCGGCCACGTCCGTCATTGACTATCCGGCCATGCAGTTGATGACCGAACGTTTCGGTACAAAACTCGACCAGCCGGGCGACGCCTATTCCGACCTGTTCAAAACAGGCAACGTCAACCGCAGTTCGGGAAACAGGGAAACGCTCTGGGCGTCGCAGTACGATTACCTCAATCCGGCCTCCACGGGAGGCGACATGTGGCCTTGGAAAATGAATCCCTTCTACCAGAATATCACGATTACGGTCGACGGGGTTACCTCTACTGCTTTCACGGGCGTTACGGCCGAAAAGGGAGGCCGTAGCGTCGCATGGATGCAACCGACCCTGCATGTGATTTACGGAATATGGGAAAATGATGCAAATGACATGCGCATCTCGGAACACAATATCATACGCGATTTCAAAATTGATAACGAAGCCTCTCCTGCATTCGGCAAATGGTTTGTGGCCGACGGCTATTCCGTACAGGCCAATCCCGTCAGGCAATGGTTCCCGTTTGTCATGACGAAGGTCATGGGCGATGTCCCGGAAGACTTTTATGTAAGGGACGCCAATGGCAATCCGCAGCTGACGGCGTTCGGCGAACATCTGGTGACGAACAACGCAAACAATTCGTTTCGCGACCAGTACATGTTCCGGCTGGCTGAAACGTATCTGCTGCGTGCCGAAGCGCATCTGGGAAAAAACAACCCGGGCGCGGCAGCAGCCGACATCAACGTGCTGCGTGCTCGTGCACAGGCGCCGCCGGCCACCGCTACCGAAGTGGACATCGACTTCCTGCTGGACGAACGGCTGCGCGAACTCTACTACGAAGAAACACGCATGTTGACGCTTTGCCGTATGGGTAAACTGGTTGAACGTACCCGGAAATATAATTCTACATACGCCGGTGCAAACGGACAGGTTTTAGAATCTTCCGGTACCTCCATGCAGGATTATCATAGTCTGTGGCCGATTCCCTTCTCGGAAATCGAGCGCAATATCGACGCTAAACTGGAACAAAATCCGGGATATACGAATTGATATTCGATGTGCGGTATAATTTTGTGATGTTATTTTACCGGATTGCTTCGTACCTCGCAAAGACGGGGCACCTGCTGTTATTGCGAGGCAACGGGGCAATCCGGACTAACATCAGTATA
>JAITAY010000280.1 GCA_031283915.1 Tannerella sp. | reverse complement strand
ATACCCGGAGAGGATTGCCGGCAGGCACGTTGTTGTCGTGTCTGTAGCAAAGTATGATTTTGTCAACGGGTTCACGGCTCCTCTTCGCGAATCATCCGCAGTACGTCCCGGCGGGTTGTGCGGCCGGGTTCGGCGGCGGACAGTGTTCGTTTGCTCAACTGGCGCCAGTGGCTTAGGGTCTCGCTGTTGACGGGTTCGTTCAGGCGCGCTTCCCAGCCGGGGAGGTAGCCTTTGAGACCCATCTGTTGCACCAGCGGGAAATCGGCATCCGTATGCGGTACATCCCTGTAATAAATCAATGTGGCCTGCTGTGCGACTAATTGCTCCTGCAATTTGTCGAGCGGGACGTTACGCACTTTCAGCCCTTCGTCTATCGCCAGAGCCGAGGCAATGCCCGCTGCCTGCCCGAGCGCCATCCAGCAAGGTTCCATGCGCAGGGTGGAGAAGCCGATATGCGAACCGGAAACGGGTACGGGGAGCAGGAGGTTGTCCACTTCGCGAGGTGTCATCACGCCGTAGGGCACGGTGTACACGGCCGAAGGGTAGCTGATGAATCCGTCCAGGTGGACGCGGCCGGCTTCGCGTTTGCGCACGGCGTGGGAATCGAGCGCATAATGACTGGCGGTGATGCTGCTTTCGTGTACGGGCGGGCGTCCGCCGGGGGTAGCCGGCATGGCGTCATTAGCCGTAAAGAAGTAAGCACATTCGAAACGGCGGCCTTCGCGGACGTATACCTGGCGGGGAAAGTGGCCGTTGTCAACGTATTCATCCGCGGCCGGCCCCCATTCCCGTGCGGCTTTGCGAAAGTGCTCGGGCAACGCGGGGTCGTTCTGCGCAAACCATAAAAGACCTTCGGTGTATTTGCGCAGACGCTGGGCGAAGCGATCGCGCCATTCCCACGAAGAGGTTGGCCATGGCCAGTTTTCTTCCGGCAGGTCGGTCGAGACGAAGGCATCATGCTGGTTGTTGGCATCGGTTTTGGCGTTGGGCACGTGCACGAGGTTCGTGATGCGGTGAATCCCCCAGTGGTCGCCAGGCAACGTGGAAGGTTGACCGGAAGCTATGCGGCGGCGGTTTTCTTCCCTCATTCCGTCCGTAATGCCCGGCATGGCGACGTTGGTCGTGCGTCCCGCCCAAACGTCGTCGGCGATGGAAGCATATTCTTCGCGATGATAAAGAGCCGGTTTTTTGATAGCTACGCGGTTGGCGGGGTTGTTGGTCAGGCAGAGGCGATAGTTGTAGGACTGCACGGCGTTATCGGCCTGAAAGGTCGAACCGTCGGCTTCCGGGCCGCTCCAGTATTTGTAGACACGTCCGGCGCCGGGTTCGCCGAATTCGTCACGTCCTTCGCGACCGATGCGGAAAGGTACGCCTGCCGCTGCGCCCAGGTCGCCCTCGTAAGTGGCGTCGAGGAAGACAGCGCCTGCGTAGATTTCTGTTTCGCCCGTCTCACGGTTCAGGATGCGGATGCTTTCAATCCGGTTATCGTACATCGTGACATTGGGGCTTTCGGCATCGAACTGGCGCATCTTCAGGAGGGTAATCCTGTCTTTGTGTTCGGCCAGCATCCCGTCGAAAACGTTGGCGCCGACCGACGGCTCAAAATGGTAACCGTCGCTGCACAGCTTCACCTGTTCGGAAGCTTCGCCGTACGTGTCCACATAATGCTTCCGTACCCTGTCTACAAATTCGCGGAACAGTCCGGTCGTCGCATCCCGCGTTGCGATGTCCGTAGCACCCAGTCCGTTGGCAGGCAATCCGCCGACGTACCCCGTCCGTTCCAGGATCACCGAATGTTTCCCCATCCGGGCTGCAGCGATGGCTGCCATGATACCTCCCGGGTTGCCGCCGACAATCACCAGGTCGTATTTTGTCTGCGCCAGAAGGCTTACGCTTGCTGCTAAAAGGGATAATCCCCACAGTTTTCTTTTCACGATCGCATCATCTAATTTCAGGTAGAGGAACAAGAGGGCAAAACAATTGATTGCAGCCAGTAGCCTGTTTACTGACTGCAAATCGTCTTACTCCCCTTTCGCACACGTATGATTGGCAAATTACCTTAGGAGTTGTCTGAAAATAAACCATCCATTTACGGGTCTGTTTTTCACCCTACTTCCTCCTGAAAATGCTTACATACCCCGGTATGCGCGCATTTTCAGTCGTTGGATGGCAAATAACATCTCCCGTCAATGGGGATGGTTTATTTACAGACAGCTCCTTACTTTCAAATATTATCTTCCTGCTGATCCGCTTGTTTTTGTTTGCGGGCAGCGGTGTTGATAATATTGCGGGCGTTGAAATAAGCCTCGTAAAAGCCGGGCGCCGATATTTTGAACGGGCTTATCAGCCTGTCCAAGCGGTCGTTCAGGAGCGTATCCATGTCGGCAAAGAGATATACCGGATTGACGGCATCCATTCTCGGTTCCGCGATGACGGTTTGCGACGCGGCAATCTGGTTTTCGTAACGGCTGATGGCCGTTTCCAGTTCATAAATGGCATCGACCGAAATACCGTATTGGGTGATCACGTCGGCATGTGCCAGCGCTTCGGCATGAACGTGGCGGGCAATGCTCAACCGCTCGTTGTCCGGCGAACGGTACAACTGGCTTTTCGTCACTCTTACTTTTGGCAACATCGTTACATTGTTTATGTCGGCTGCCAATACCAAAAGGACATTAGCCATCGTTACGATCCGGTTCACAAACGCCGTTTCCGATACATTCATCTCGTTGGTAATCCCTTGCAGGGTGATTTTCGACTTCAGGTCTCCCACCCATTCAATCCCCTTCGCCATACCTTTCAAATCGTTCACGGTTTTCACAAAAACCGGGATACCCCTGTAAAGGGGTTCATTTTCATCCAGTACACGAATCACTGTCTGAAGCATGTTCAGCTTCGCAATCTGTTTATCAGTCATGGTTTTTTATTTTACTTTTGACACAACATTTTTTTGATTCTGCAAATGTAGTAGCTATCAAACAAAATTCCTATCAAATCCCGAAAATATTTATGTTCTTCCGTTATCTTTTTCTGTCGCCTTGCATGCTTCCTGCATTTAAACTTATACTGCACGCGGTATAGTTTTGTGCAAAAACAGGTAACTATACTGCGCGCGGTACAGTTTTGTGCATTGCCCGTCAGCATAGAAAAGGGCATCCGCCCACACGCCTTTTTCCCCGTCGGCTAAAGCCCAATGT
>JAITAY010000018.1 GCA_031283915.1 Tannerella sp. | reverse complement strand
AAATTATGCCGCATGGTATGGCTTTGGACATTAACCTGACGAGCTGTTTGAATGCAGGGCAACCGCACCAAAATTAAACTGCACACGACCTAATGCTGCGAAAAACACGGAAAGCATGCTCTGTTCCGGGACTGCAAAATGTATATCACGGGAAAACAGGTATACGTCGTGTACCCGTCCGGATACTCGACGCATTGCCGGGCGGTAATTCGACGCGTTGCCGGACGGTTTTTACAAATATACTGCCTGCAATATGGATGATAAAACAGTATGGCGGAATTTTGATGCGGTTGCCCTGGTTTGAAAGTTCGGAATCTTTTTTATAATTTTGTCCCGTAACATATTTACTTGGATGAACCTATGTCGGAAAAAATAAAGGACAGGAGCGTGTTCTCTTTGCTTGAGGTCATGAAAAGCATTCTTCGACCGGAAGAAGTTGCCGAGAGTGCGGGTGACACGTTGCATGTTCTTGCTTTCGGGGAATGATCATCAGTACAGTACAAACAATCCATAAACAGGAAACAGTATGAATAAAGAAACAACTTACACCGAAGCATTTGAAGAATTGAAAAGAATTGTTTCGGACGTCGATCGGAAGGAAATCCCGATTGACGAACTCGCGGAAAAAGTCAGGAGAGCCGCGCAACTGGTTAAAATCTGCAAGTCGAAGCTTGATTCGACAGAGGAAGACGTGAACCGGATACTGAAAGAGCTTGACACGACCTCCAATCCCTTAAATACAGACGTATGAACCGATATCTGTTTTTTTTACTGCTCCCCGGACTGCTGGCAGTTTCGTGTGGGAAGAAAGCTTCCGTGGCGGAAGAAAGGCGGCTGGCGGAACGCATCTTGCAGGATACGCTGATGGACAGGGTATCGGCCATGGCGCTGGAAGTCGTTCGGGGCGGATTCAACGCCGGCGATGGATACGGCGAGGTATGGATACGCGACTACAACACGTTTATAGAGCTGGCGATGGAAGTCATGCCCGACAGTCTGATACGGGACAACCTGCTTACTTTTTTCCGGTTTCAGGGTGAAACGGGCGATATCGTCGACGGCTTTATTGACATCCGCCGGGCTTCGCACTCATCCATTGCCTACAAATACCGCTATACGGCGCTTGAGCCGCGCTATGCCGCTCACAAGAACACGGTTGAGACCGACCAGGAATCATCGCTTGTTCAGGCCGTCTGGCGTTATGTGACCCAAAGCGGCAACCGCGCCTTCCTGCAGCAGACGGTAGAAGGGAAGACGGTTGAGCGCCGGCTCGAAGAGGCTTTGGAGTATCTCCTCCGCGAACGGTACGACGAGCGGTACGGGCTTTTGTGGGGCGCTACGACCGCCGACTGGGGCGACGTGCAGCCCGAACATCCCTGGGGCGTCGAGCTGGACGAAAACTCTCATCGCTGTCTGGATATTTATGACAACGCTTTCTTTGTCATCGCCATGAATCACTTCCTGGATCTGACCGAACGTCCGGAGGCGCGTAAACGCTGGACTGAACTGCGCGACCAGGTGAAGGCGCGTATCCGTACACATCTCTGGGATGCGGAAAAGCGGAAATTCATACCGCATATCTATCTGGAAGGCTCTCCTTTCCCGCCCGATTTCGACGAGCACGCCGTGTATTACCACGGCGGGACAGCCATGGCCATCGAGGCCGGTCTGCTCACGCAAGCGGAAATAGCAGCCTCCAACCAGGCCATGCTGGCCAATGTGGAAGCCTCCGGCGCCCTGTCCATCGGCCTGACGCTCTATCCGCCCTATCCCGAAGGCTTTTTCCAGAACAAGGGAATGCATCCCTACGGATACCAGAACGGCGGCGACTGGACTTGGTTCGGCGGTCGTATGATCCGGCAACTGATTCGCTACGGATTCGTGCAGGAAGCGTATGATGAAGTGCGGCCGATGCTGGAGCGCGTGATCAAAAACGGGGGATTCTTCGAATGGTACCGGATCGACGGAACGCCTTCCGGTTCGGGCACCTTTCGCGGTTCGGCCGGCGTACTCCATCAGGCGATTGAAGAGTTCAGGCACTGGGCTAAAATCCATCAATAACACCGGATGTGTTCAAACGATATCCAGCAATTCAGCCGGCTCTACAGGGATTACAGAAGCCGGTTTATCCGTTTCGCCCAAACGTATGTGGAGGATTCCGGGACGGCGGAGGATATCGTTACGGACAGCATGATTTATTACTGGGAGAACCGTCACTTGTTGCAGCATGAAGACAATCTCCCGGCCTATGTCCTTGCCGTGATAAAAAACAAATGTATCAACCACCTGCAACGCGAACGGGTGCGGGAAGATGCGGAAAGTTACCTGCATCAAAGGGCGGACTGGGAGTTGAACCTCCGCATCGCCACGCTGGAAGCGTGTAATCCCGAAAAACTGTTCTGCGATGAAGTACAGCAGATCATTGACAAGACGGTCACTGCACTCTCTGCGCAGTCGCGGGAGATTTTTATCCGGAGCAAATACCGGAACCAGACAAACCGGGAAATAGCCGACACCTTGAAACTGTCGGTAAAAAGCGTTGAATATCACATGACAAAAACCCTGAAACTGCTTCGAGCGGCCTTGAAGGACTACCTGCCGTTGCTTTTTTTTATATCTTTCCCGTTAGGGTTTTCTTCCTTTCAATTGCTTTATATATAGAAAGAGAATGATTTGATGAACGAAAATTTGTTACATGCGTTTTTTGCGGGAACGGCGCTCCCGGAAGACCGGAAGGCCGTCAAACGCTGGCTGGACGAATCGGACACGCACCGCAAAAAACTGTTTGAGGAGCGTGCCCTGTTTGATGCCCTCCTTTTGGCTGGCGGGGAAAAGGCCGATACCGGTAAGCCTTCCGTCAGACAGCGTTTCTTCCGGCGACCGAAGTTTCGCGAATGGCTCAAGGTGGCAGCGGTGGTGGCGGTGATGTGCCTGGCCATCGCCTATTTTTATGAACGCAAGATGACTGCCTTGCTGACTGCTACCCATACGCTCACGGTGCCGCCCGGACAGCGGGTGAACCTTCAACTGCCCGACGGCACGAAGGTCTGGCTCAATGCACGTTCGCGCATCACCTGGCCGGGCTGTTTTGCCCCTTCCGCCCGGGAAGTCACCCTGGACGGCGAAGCCTGGTTCGAGGTGGAACAGGATGCCGGGAAACCTTTTGTCGTCCATACGGACAAATATAACATTCGTGTACTGGGTACCAAATTCAACGTGAACGCCTATGCCGGGACGGACGATTTCTCCATCGCCGTGATGGAAGGCGCCGTAGATATTGAATACCGCCGGGAGCCGGATCCGGTTGTCCGTCTTACTCCCAACCGCCAGGCCATGGAACAGAACGGACAACTGACAGTTGCCCCGATCGAAGATTTCGACGTATATCGCTGGCGCGAGGGATTGATATGTTTCAAGCAGACCGGTTTCCTCACGCTGATGACCCTGTTCGAGAAATGTTACGGGATTCGCATTGTGGTACAGAACAGGAACGTAGCCGGGAAGGTGTTCAGCGGGAAATTCCGGATAGCCGACGGCGTGGACAATGCCTTGCGCGTGTTGCAGCGGGAATGTCATTTCTCTTTTGAACGGGACGATGACCTGGCTTCCATCTATATCCAATAAAAGGTTAAATCTTTTTTTGAGGCGCTATTGATTTTTTTGATCCGTCATTTTGGGAAAAATCGGTATTAAAGCGCGGCGTTGCGGACGCTTCCGCACAGAATCCGCACTTGCGGATTTCTTCCCGAACGTCTCCGCACAGAATCCGCACTTGCGGATTTCTTCCCGAACGTCTCCGCACGGAATCCGCACTTGCGGATTTCTTCCCGAACGTCTCCGCACGGAATCCGCACTTGCGGATTTCTTCCTGAACATCTCCGCACGGAATCCGCACTTGCGGATTTCTTCATAGCGCCTCAAAAAAAAGATTTAACCCACATTGCAGCATTTCTGCCTCGAGTTGTTAAATTTCAGTTAAAAACAGACGGTTTTTGCTTGGAGTTTTTCACATAAAAATCGTAAGTTGTTGAAAATCAGGAGTTCGATTTTTCAAAGTTCGCAAAAACCCGTTTTGTAGTACACAAGGGGTATTGGTTATCAGACAGTTAGGCAGTACCTTCGTG
>JAITAY010000393.1 GCA_031283915.1 Tannerella sp. | reverse complement strand
CCTGCGGAGCATAGCTGAATGGCGAGGTGGCCGGTTTTACCCATCATCATTCATCATTATTTGACAGTTCCAGCCAGCGGTTGGTTTTCTGGTCGATGGCGTCGATGATTTCGGCGATGCGCCGGGCTTGGCGCGTGAGTTCGTCATGCGGGAGAGTGCCGCTGCTTAAGATGGTTTCCAGTTGCGCCTTTTCTTCTTCCAGCGTGTTTATGGCCGGCTCAAGAGACTCAAATTCGCGCTGTTCCTGCCAGGTACGTTTTCGTTTCGGCTCCTTTGCGGAGCGTCCGGCCGGCATTTTTTTCGGCTCGGGAAGCGTCTCTTTCTGCGCTTTGGGCTGCTCTTCCGTCCATGCACGATACTGCGTATAGCTCCCCGGAAAGTCCTGAATCTCCGCATTGCCATGAAAAATAAAAAGATGGTCTACTATCTTGTCCATAAAATAGCGGTCGTGCGAAACGACCATCAGGCAGCCTTTGAAGCTTTGCAGGTATTCCTCGAGCACGTTCAACGTGACAATGTCCAAGTCGTTCGTCGGCTCGTCGAGCACCAGGAAATTCGGATTTCGCATCAACACGGTACACAGGTACAGCCGTCGTTTCTCTCCTCCGCTCAATTTGTGTACGTACTGATGCTGCCTGTCGGGTGCAAACAGAAAATAATTCAGGAACTGTGCAACGCCCAGGGTTTTGCCGTCGCCCGGGGTGATGTATTCGGCGATGTCCTGTACGAGGTCGATGACTTTCCGGTTTTCATCCGGCAGAAGCCCTTCCTGACTGTAATAACCGAAACGGACGGTCTCTCCGATGTCGAAACGGCCGCTGTCGGGCGACACTTCCCCGACCAGCATTTTGATGAACGTAGACTTTCCCGTTCCATTGTCCCCGATGATGCCCAGTTTCTCGTAGCGGGCAAAGGTGTAATTGAAATCCCTCAGTATCCATGTGTCGCCGTATCGTTTGGAGACATTGACCGCTTCGAAAATCCTGGATCCGATGTAAGCCGGCCGGATATTCAGGCGGATCGTCCCGGTATCCTGTTTTTGTTTCGCCTTTTCCTCCAGTTCGCAGAAGGCGTCGATACGGTATTTGGCTTTTGTGCCCCGTGCCTGCGGCTGACGGCGCATCCAGTCCAGTTCTTTTCTCAGCAGGTTGTTTGTCCGTTCAATTTCCACATTCCGGGCGCTGACGCGCTCGCTCCTTTTTTCCAGATAATAGCTGTAATTCCCTTTGTAGGGATACATCTCCCGGTTGTCCATTTCCAGTATGTCATTGCATACGCGGTCAAGGAAATAACGGTCGTGCGTGACCATCAGGAGGCTGATATGCGAACGTCCCAGATATTCCTCCAGCCATTCGATCATCTCCAGGTCCAGGTGATTGGTCGGTTCGTCCAGCAAAAGCAGTTCCGGTTCGGCAATCAGCACATTGGCAAGAGCGACCCGTTTCAACTGTCCGCCGGACAACTGCCCTGTCTTCCGGTCCAGGCGGTCGATGTTCAACCGGGAAAGAATCTGCCGGGCTTTTCGTTCATAATCCCATGCTTTGGCATGTTCCATCCGCATCATCAAATCTTCGGGAATGAGCGGATTTTCCGCCGCCATCGCCGCTTCGTATTCGGCAATCAGCCGCACCGCCGGGTGGGAAGAATAAAAGCAGGCTTCCAGCACGGTCAGGTCTTCGGGACAGTACGGAATTTGCTCCAGGTAGCCGACCCGCAAATCGTTGCGAAAGACCACGGCGCCTTCGTCGTAGTTCTCCTTTGCGGCGAGGATATTCAACAGCGTGGTTTTTCCGACGCCGTTTCCGGCGATCAGGCCGGTTTTCTGTCCCTGCGCTATGCCGAAGGTGATGTTGCGGAACAGGACCCGGTCGCCAAAGCTTTTCGTCAATCCGTCAACCTGTAAATAACTGATCATCCGTTTTCGTGACAGGCTTTAGTTCTGTTCCTTGAGAATGACGTCGTGTGCACCGCCTTCGACGATGCTGGTAGACGATACCGTCGTGATTTTGGCATGTTGCTGGAGTTCCTTGAGGGTGACGGTGCCGCAACTGCACATGGTGGCCTTGATTTTCCCCAGCGTAACCGCCAGGTTGTCTTTCATTTTTCCGGCATAAGGGACGTAACTGTCTACGCCTTCTTCAAATTTCAGCGATTCCGTTCCGCCCATGTCATAGCGTTGCCAGTTCTGGGCGCGGTTCGATCCTTCGCCCCAGTACTCTTTCACGTAGTTGTTGCCGATGCGCAGCGTTTTGGTGGGAGACTCGTCAAAGCGGGCAAAATAGCGTCCCATCATCAGGAAATCGGCTCCCATGGCCAGCGCCAGCGCCATGTGACAGTCGTGCACCAGACCGCCGTCGCTGCAGATGGGGATGTAAATGCCTGTCCGGCGACAGTGTTCGTCACGCGCCCGGACAACGTCGATCAGCGCCGTGGCCTGTCCGCGACCGATGCCTTTCTGCTCGCGCGTGATGCAGATGGAACCGCCCCCGATACCGACTTTGACAAAGTCAGCCCCGGCAGCAACCAAATAGCGGAAGCCGTCGCTGTCGACTACGTTTCCGGCGCCTGCCGGCACGCTGTCGCCGTAGGTGGCTTTGATCCAGTGCAACGTTTCCTGTTGCCATTCGGAATAGCCGTCGGAAGAGTCGATGCACAACACATCCACGCCCGCTTCAACCAATGCCGGCACCCGCTCGCGGTAGTCGCGCGTATTGATGCCCGCTCCCACAAGCAGTTGCTTGGTCTCGTCGGACAGCTCGTCGGGATTGTCGCGGTGACTGTCATAATCTTTCCGGAAGACAAAGTAGACCAGGTTTTGCTCTTTGTCAATGATCGGGAGGGAGTTCAGCTTATGTTCCCACAGGATTTGATTGGCTTCGCTGAGCGAAATGCCCGACTGCCCGACAATCAGTTTGGCAAAGGGGGTCATAAAATCCCTGACCTTCATGTCCATCGGATCTCTCTCCGTCCGGTAGTCGCGGCTGGTGACCAGTCCCAGCAATTTCCCGTTGCAGGTGCCGTCATGGGTCACGCCGATGGTCGAATGTCCCGTTTTTTTCACCGTCCGGAGGACGTCGGCCAGCGTGTCTTCGGGCGTCAGATTGGAGTCGCTGACAACAAATCCGGCCTTGAATTTCTTTACCTTGCGCACCATGCCGGCCTGCGCGGCAACGGGCTGGGAAGCGTAGATGAACGACAGTCCGCCGTTGCGTGCCAGTTCGATGGCCAGTTCGGGACCGGAAACGGACTGCATGATGGCCGATACAAAGGGAATGTTGAGTGCGATAGCCGGTCTTTTATTTTTTGCATGTTTCACTAAAGGTGTTTTCAACGAAACATTGGAAGGGATACATTTTTGGGTCGTCAGACCGGGGATTAACAGATATTCCCCGAAAGTTCTGGATACATCGTCTAAATAAACTGCCATACGTCAACTGTTTTACGAAATTGGATGCAAAGATAAAAATTTTCGCCGGAATAATTCTATGTGTAAAACCACGGAGGCACGGAGGACAGAGAGGAATGGGTCTCCGTGTGTTCCGTGTCTCCATGTTGTTATGCTGTCAGCGGGGATACTTGCGTTTTGCGTCTTTCGCCAGCCCCAGTTGGGGAGAAGTGGTGTATCCTGAGGAATAGGAAGCAGCCCCCATGCGGTACTGATGATCCTGCATGAGCGTGACTTTCCGGTTCGCGGCGGGCAGCGTCGTGGAATAGATGCGTATTTCCCCTTTCAGGCAAACGATGCTTTCTTCGCGCCAGTCGCCGAAAAGATCGCAGATGTATCCTGCGCTGATATTTCTTGTCAGCGTGTCTCTGCCGAACTTGTAGACGTTGCCGTGATTGTCCAGCAGTTCCTTGTATTCATCGTCGTCCCAGTACAAAGGCGTTGATTCCAGGTAGAACGAATCGGAGATGCGTTCGCCCTTGGCGGAATAGAGGAACGGATGCGTGTCGCCCCGGTCGGCATCGGCATAACATTCCATGCCCGGATATTGCGGGTCGAAATCGGCGACAGTGGCCCGTCCGTGCACGTGTCCGGTCGGTTTGTCGTATTCCATGATGTACTCGGCCGTGGCGGCGTCAACCATGCAAACGCCGTTGCGCAGGCTGTTGGTCTCGATGTTGAAAAAGATTTCCAGGCCGGGGCGGTCGGGGTCGATGTCGGCTACTTCGCTTCCATCGTTGTGAAACAGTTGGAGGCTCCACAGCGGCTTGCCGTTGTCGTCAAGCGCAAACGTGCCCGGCAGAATTTCGTCTTTTCCGTCTTCGTCGATGTCGGCTATGCGGATATTGTGCCCGCCGCAACCCCAGCAGTTTTCATGTTCATCGGTACTGAACTGCCACTCCGTTTGCAGGTTTTTGTCCAGGGCTTCTATCTTGATAATCCCGTAATTCCCCCGCTGCATGAGCAGGCTTGGCTTTTTCCCGTCCAGATAGGCCAGTCCCATGTGGTTCCGGCTGGTCCAGTCGTAGCTCCGCTGTTTTTCGATATTGCGCGGAATCCAGGGACGTTTCTGTACCACTTTTCCCGTTACTCCGTCGATCTTCAACAGATATTCGGGGCCTGTGATCACACGTCCGTCCAGTTCGCGCGGGTCGCCTTCCCCGCCCTTGATGTAGACTTCGGCTCTGCCGTCGCCGTCCAGGTCGTAGACAATAAAGGGGGCATACCACAGTCCTGTTTCGATAGACCAGCCCAGGTCGTAGCGCCAGAGAAAGCGTCCGGTCGAGGAGTAGGCTTCCAGCTTGTAGGTGTCGCGGCTGCGGTACCAGCAGTCTTCGCAGGTGCCGGGATCGACGTACTGAAGGGGGTTGAGCAGCATGACGAAGTCATAGGCACCGTCGCCGTCCAGGTCTCCGATACCGATTTTACTAGCGCTCCGGTCGATGTCATTCAGCAGGATCGAGCGATAGTTCTTGTCGCCAAGCGAAAGAAATACATATGTCTCGCCCCCGGCCACGTCTTCTTCCTTTCCGTCCACAATGCGCGTCAGTTTGTAGCGATGTGCTTCATGCACCTTGGGGGTCGTGCCTTCCAGCCAGGAATAATCCGAGCCTTTGTCTACATAATTCGTCGAACGGATGATCGGTTCGCTGTTTACTTTCACGTAATCATTATCGGGTACAGCGCCAATCATCTTGCGGTACAGGTTGAAAGATACGTTTTCCGGGTCATCTTCCAGCAGTCGCCATCCCAGATAGACCGACGTGTCGGCACGTGTAAACGCTACGAAACCGCGGTCTAAAAATTCCTTTTGTACACCTTGTGCATCCTGCACGTTTGCATGGGATGTGGATTGTTCGCAGGAAGTTTCTTTCGGTGCACACTGGAAACATCCTGCCATAATGGCAATCGACAAACCGATTTGGCCAATTATACTTACGCTTTTTCTCATATTGTTTTGTTTTAATTTAAAAATATCAAGGCGCAAAACTACTCATTTTTTTCGATAGCCCCTTCTTTGAAGAAAAAGAATGTGGTTCAAATTGTCGCCCGGCAAAGTATTCCGCGCTTCATTCCATAAACGCCGCTTTTATTTGTCTGATTCTTTCATTTTACTTCTATGTAACAACATTGCAAAAACCGTATATACAATCCATTCTATTTACTACTCATACTGTCTACTACCCCAAAAACACGTATTATCGCGCCAGTAATACGTGTTTTTTCGCTGATAATACGTATTGTCGCGCCGATAGTTCGTCCTTCAGTCAAAAAAACACGATTCCGGACATAAAACAGGAAGATAACGGTATTCCCGGCATTGATTTCGGCGCGGATTATTTTGTTCCCCGGTAGCGGCTGGGCGAAAAACCGGTAATCTTCTTGAAGAGCCGGTAGAAGTAGGAAAGATTGTCGAACGAAAGGCTGTGAGCAATGTCCTTGATGGATTTATCGCCGATGATGAGCATCAACTGGGCTTTTTCTATCTTCTTCCGGTTGATGTACTGCAATGGCGGACAATGCATCTCCTTTTTGAACAGGCGGATAAAATGGTCGTTGGTGATGTAGCAAAGCGACGACAGTTCATCTACATGGATGTTGTGATGGATATTTTCCCGGATATGACGGATCACGTTGACAATGCGCTTGTCCATAATTTCCCGCTTGGGTGAGGCTTTGTCCAGAAAGCGCGAAAATAGCTGCAAGAGGATTCCCTTCGTTTCCACTACCGATTTGAATGAGAACTGTTCACTGCGGGCGATGTTCTGCATCAGCATCGGCATGTTGTCGTAGCTGTCCGGATCAGAGCGTTTCAATTCCCTGTCCGGGTTGATTGCTACCAGCTGTTTCACCAGCAGTTCGTCCAGTTCATTTGCGTCCACTTCGAAGGGGAAATTCCACCGGTCAAAAATATCATGTTCTTCGTAAATATGGATGTAATAAAGCGTAAAAAAGCCATTGTTTTCGTAACTGTGAGTCACAAATGAAGGAATCATATAGAGATGTCCGGGTCGAATTGTGTGTACACCATCCGGCATCATGACTCTCGCCGAGCCGTTTTCAACCATATACAACCGTGCAAAAGGACTGTTGACCCCCTTCCAATTCCAGTCAGCGTCGTGTTCCTTCCGAGCTACGTTCAGCAATATCAGATTCAGCACTTCCTTCTTGCTCATATTTTTTATGTATACGATCTCCACCGCAAAGATATACTGTTTTATTCAACTTTTGCAAGTTCTTTTTGCTACATTCAGCATGGGTTTGATATTTAGGGATGGGAAATATACTGCGCACGGGAAGAATTAGTAGATAGTGGAAAAACGGTCGGTAGCTCTGTGATACGACAAAGTTGTCCGCTTAAACCCTCACTTTTACGCCTTTCCTGCCAACTGCCGCTTGCCTGCCAACCGCCCTCTACTAACACTAGCTACCTCTTTATGAAGTCCCGTGAGGTACTGTGTTCGTTTCTAAATTCAAAAGGTCTATCCTCACTAAAAAATCGTGGAAAATGTCGATTCATTTCTCAATAACACTCTATCATTGATAATTGGAGTTCATATTCAAAATATATTCCACCTGAGACACATTTGAAGTGTTTGAACAGAAAAACAGTATGTTTCTCAAAAAATGAACAAATGCACGATAATGTTATCGGAATGTATATTTAAACATATTAGACCTCATGCGAAATTCCAAATTGCGGCAATAACGTTGAAACGCAAACCGAAGCGTTTACGTCTTTCACGATGCCAAATTACATCCTTTCGTTTCGCATGAAGTCTATCATTATTTGAGGTCATTTTCCCGAATTTCGACTCGCCGGATTTTACCGCTGATAGTTTTCGGCAATTCTCTCACGAACTCAATGATACGAGGATATTTGTAAGGTGCAGTGACCTGTTTCACGTATTCCTGTATTTCCTTGATTAATGCGTCGCCGGCTTTATCCGCATAATCCCGGGCCAGCACAATCGTCGCCTTGACGATCTGTCCGCGAATTTCGTCCGGCACGCCCGTGACAGCACATTCTACTACCGCCGGATGCGTCATCAATGCACTCTCAACCTCGAACGGGCCGATCCGGTAGCCGGAACTTTTGATAACGTCGTCGGCACGTCCCACGAACCAATAATATCCGTCCTCGTCGCGCCATGCCACATCACCGGTATAATAAATCCCGTTGTTCCATACTTCGCGTGTGCGTTCCGGATCGCGGTAATAAGACTGGAAAAGACCCAGGAGTTTGCTGTTTTTCGTGTAGATCACGATTTGTCCCTGTTCGCCGTCCTCGGCTCTGCTCCCGTCCGGACGCAGCAAATCTACGTCGTACTGCGGATTGGGCAACCCCATGGAACCCGGTTTCGGCTCCGACCACGGAAGTGTGCAGATCGTCAGCGTCGTTTCCGTCTGTCCGAAGCCTTCCATCAATTTGATTCCCGTCAGGTGATGGAAAGATTCAAACACGGCCGGATTCAGCGCTTCACCCGCAATGGTGCAGTATTTCAGGGACGAGAGGTCGTATCGGGTCAAATCTTCGCGAATCAGGAAGCGGAAGATGGTGGGCGGCGCACAGAGCGACGTGATCCGGTAATCCTGAATCATGCGGAGCATGTCGGCCGGCGTAAATTTCTCATGGTCATACACAAAAACCGTTGCGCCGGCGATCCATTGTCCGTAAAGCTTCCCCCAGACGGCTTTGCCCCAGCCGGTGTCGGCGATGGTAAGGTGGAGACTGTCTTGATGGAGGTTATGCCAGAAGCTGCCCGTTACGATGTGCCCCAGCGGATAGGTAAAGTCGTGAATGACCATTTTCGGATTGCCGGAAGTCCCGGAGGTAAAGTACATCAGTGACGTGTCGTCGTTTGTATTCACATGTGCGGGACGCACAAACGGCGCAGCTTCGCGAATGCCCTTGTGGAAATCGTCGAATCCGTCCGGCACCAGCGGCCCGACGGATATCAGCCGCTCCACGGACGGCGCTTGGGGAAGCGAATCGGCGACGTGTTTGAGAATCAGTTCCTCGCCGACGCAAACAATGGCCTTGATGTCGGCCGCATTGGCGCGATAGACGATGTCTTTTTCGGTCAGCAGGTGCGTGGCTGGAATCACGATGGCGCCCAGCTTGTGCAGGGCAATGATGGAATACCAAAATTCGTAACGACGTTTGAGAATCAGCATTACCATGTCGCCCTTGCCGATTCCCAGCGATTGGAACCAGGAGGCTGTCCGGTCGGAATAGGCTTTCATGTCGGCAAAAGAGAAGTCGATATGTTCTCCCCGGTCGTTAGTCCAGCACAACGCCCTTTTGTCGGGCGCTTCCTCTGCCCAGGCGTCTACTATGTCATAGCCGTAATTGAAGTTTTCCGGCACATTTACTCTAAAATTTGCGATAAAATCAGCTTGCGAATCGAACGATGTCTTTGTTAAGAACTTTTCCAGCATTCTGTTTCGTATTATTTGTCAGTTAGTTTATTCAGTTTCATTTTCTCCAATCATTTGCTTTCCGGCTACATGATGACGGCAAGGAAAGTGACGGTTTGGCCGTCAAGCGCCTTCATGCCGTGCGGCAGTTCTGAATTGAAGTAGACGCTGTCGCCTTCTTCCAGCATCAAGTCTTTTCCGTTGATTTGGAAAAGCAACCGGCCGCTGATGACGTAGTTATATTCCTGCCCCGCGTGCGTATTCAGGTACATCGGTTCGTCTTCCGGTTTGGGATGCACCGTCACCAAAAACGGGTCGGCCTTGCGTTTTGTAAATCCGGCAGCCAGCGACTGATACTTGTAAGCCTTCGTGCGTTCCACCGCGACGCCCTTGCCTTTGCGCGTCACGAAATAGGAATTCATTTTCGGCTCGTCGCCAAACATCAGTACGGTCAGTTCAATGCCGTATGCCTGTGCAATCCGGTGCAGTACGCTGACGGAAATGTCTGCCGTTCCACTTTCGAGCAGCAGGTATTCGTCCACAGAGAGGTTACATACGTTAGCCATTTCCTCCACACTGATTTCCAGTACGTCGCGCAGTCCGGTCAATCGTTCCGCAATTTGCTTGATTTGTTCGTTCACGGGTTTATCATTATCTGTTTTTCAAAAAAAATCAAAATGTAATCACCCTGGCCGTTTCCGTAAAGGAAGAAATCGTTGCCGTTGCGTCCTTCAAATAGCATACGGTTGAATTTCCGTCATCCGCCGCATACATGGATTTCAGGGCGGGATAAGCATCCAGCATGTGTTGCCGGGCTTCCAGCCGGTCGTCTTCGACAGCCACGGCTTCCACTCGTATCCATTTGCCCTCTGCCATGGCGCAGATTTCAATTTTCGGATTTGCCTTCATTTGTTTGAAGACGGATTTGACCCGGCCTGTCTGGATATAGAGTTTGTCCTCAAAGACATTCACGGTCCCGAAAGGACGCACTCTGGGCTGATCCCCCTCAAGGGTTGCGAGAAAATACGTTTCGCTTTTTTTCAAGAAATCAAAAACTTCTTCCATTTTTCTGTCTGTGAAATTTATTTTTGTCTGGTACGCTGGGTCGTCTTGCCGACAGACGGTTTGGCTGTCACGCTCTTCCTGGTCGCGGAAGCCTTTTTGACTGCGGCCGCTGTAGCGGTCTTGGCTATTTTTTTCGATTCATCCTTCGGCTCGACTTCTTCCGTTTCCGCCTTTTCCGTTTCATCCTTTTGAGGATTAAACTCCGTAATGCCGACGCTCAGCAACAGATTGTACCAGCTTAATATGCGTTTGATGTCTGTCGGATACACCCGGTTGCGGTCGTAATCCGGAAAAACTTCCGCCAGATAAGCGCGCAATTCATCCGGTTTTCCGCTCAGCCGTTCGGGCGCGACTTGCCGACCGTCTTCTTTCGCTTTTATATGGTTCAATACTTCATAAAGCGGCGCCTCCGCTTCGTTCGTATAAACAGATATATCACTCAGTGAAATGACTTTATCCCTTGGATAGATAGGGATGCGTTTCTTCTCAACCAGCGATTCGATAACCATCAGGCTTTTTCCCTGCGATATCATTTTAAAAAGTCCGGGTCTACCGGATACTGATAAGATCGTTTTCAACATAATGTCTGTTTTTTTTATTTTTCTTTGATGGCAAATATAATACAACTCTATCTAATCCGACACGTTCTTTCCCGGAAAAAGATCCGGCACGCCGGTCTGTTTTTCGGAAAGATAATTGACAAACCTTTCTATTTGAGGTATTAATGCCTGTTTTCCGTCGTTGAAAATGACGTAATCGGATTTTGCTTTTTTAACTTCGTCTGTCCATTGGTTATCCATCCGGCGCAAGACTTCTGTTTCCGTCAGCCGGTCGCGCTCCATCACACGTTGCAGCCGAAGCGCCCTGGGAGCATACACCGTCACCCGCCAATCCACCAGCCGGCCGAAACCCGATTCAAACAGGATGGCCGACTCCAGTACAGCATAGGGAGCGGATTGTCGCAACACCCATTCCCGAAAATGACGGGCTACTTCCGGATGAATAATCGCATTGACCTGCGTCAGGAGCGACGGGTCACGGAATATCAGCGAGGCCATCCGGCGAGCGTTCAATCCGTTGGCATCGTAAATCTCCTCTCCCAGCAGGGCGGTCAGCCGTTCACGAATCACCGGAAGAGTTGTTACCAGGCGTTTGCTCTCCACGTCAGCGACGAAGGAGGGTATGCCATACGTTTCGAGCAGGGAAACGACCAGCGATTTTCCGCTTCCAATGCCTCCGGTAATGCCAATCGTCGCTGTCATGGCTTTGTGTGCTGCTCCATGATAAATTCGACTGTCTCAGGATAGAGTGTCGGGGGAATCATCCGCGGAGGTTGTTTGCTCAGACGAATCGCCAGTTGTCCCGCCGTGCGGCTGGCTTCAAACTCCTGAAAGGGAATGCGTATTTCAAAATCACCTTCCGTCAGTTTGGCGAAATGCGACACCGGCACACGGCAGATGACTTCAATCTCCGACGGAAACACATGCAGCGTGTAATCTTCCGGCAAACCTTCGCACGTGACGGGAATCATCAGCCGTTTTTCCGTAAACTCTTCAACGGGCACCTTCACCTTGACTTCGCGTTCATCCATCTGTACGCCGGCGATGCTTTGCAGACGCAGGGTCAATTCCTGTGTCCTGTTTACGTTTTTCAGTTCTGCGGGAACGGTTCGCAACACATGCAAGGTATCCAGAACGGCCGTGTTTGCGTATACGAGTACTTTGTCGGGCGCGACCGTAATGTCTCCGGCCTGTTGAAAACCCGGTTCCGGCAAGACGGAGAGGTCTGCAATGACCGGCAGTTCCTTGCTTCCCAGTTCCGCATAACGCAGCTCAATGGTCTGCGGTTCAAAACCGAGCAGGGTGGTGGAGGATGTCAACTGTTTCGAAATACAGGATTCAATGGTTTTCCTTGGCACGATAATTTCTCCCTTGGTTCCTTCCTGGAGACTTTTCAGATTGATTTCCAGCGGCGCAAATTTATACAGCCATACGTAACTGAGCATGATTAGTCCTTTATCCTTCACTCTGAAGACGATCGCCTGCGGATTGTCGTCCGTCAGCGTGATACGGGACGGTACGTTTTTGTATTTCACCGGCAGGGATATTTCCCGCTCCATCTCTTCCTGCAAACTTTGCAGATACCAAAAGCCCACAGACAACAATAGAAAAAAAAGGAATATCACCGTTTCTTTCCATTGTTGCCTCTGAAAAAAAGCCTTTATATGATAAACAACGGACTTGAACAGATTGGAATCAAGTCGCAACATGGCGGATTTTATTTGGACTGGATATCTCCCGCAGAAGCATATACCGACATTTTATCTACCTTGATACGTACACCGTCGGCCACTTCAATCAACATCGTCGTATCACTGACTTCCCTGATGCGACCGTGAATCCCTCCAGCGGTAACGACCCTGTCTCCCGTTTTCAACGCTTCGCGTGCTTTCTGGACGGCTTTCTGTTTCTTTTGCTGCGGACGGATCATCAGAAAATAAAAGATGGCCACAATGGCAACCATCATAAAGATTGACTGATATTTCGACCATTCCGACGGTGCCCCTGCCGGAGCTTGAAGTAAAATTGCAAGTAATAAATTCATTTCTTCCTGTTTTATTGATTATTCTTTATTTTTCCGTTGCACGGGAGGGTGATGGGAAACAACAGCCGTTCTCCACAACAGCCCTTGCATTTCTAAATGCTCGCATCTTCGAATTTCCGTATCCATGTACCTAAACCTTACCCTGTAATTGCATAACGGCGTCAAAGGTACAAAATATCTTACTCTTTCAACAAGGATTTCTCTTTTTTAAAATCCAGAATCACCGATTCCAAAATACCATTAATGAAGGTACTGCTTTTAGGCGTACTGTAATATTTGGCTGCGTCGATGTATTCATTGAGTGTCACGCTGATGGGAATTTTCGGAAAATACATGATTTCGGCAATGGCCACCTGCATGATGACCAAATCCATGTTGGCGACGCGCTCCGATTCCCAGTTTTTCAGATGCTGACTGATACGTTCACGGTATTCGTTGCCGTGCAACAACGCCTGGCGGAACAGGGTGACGGCGAACTCGCGGTCTTCTTCATCCTTGTACATGGGCAACAATTCCTGTTTACTCCCGGCCGATTCGTCAAAACGCCTGATCGTCTTGATGACAAAAGTCTCAATGATATCCACGTCATCGTTCCAGTAAATACTCATATCTTCCAGCGCTTCCTCCAAGGCGGCGTTTCCGCAAATAAGCTTCCGAAAAACCGATCGCCAAAACTCCCGGTCGGTTTCATACGAGTCTTCGGCATTTTCCAGATAAGCCCGGTAAATGTCCGATTCGAGGATCTGTTCCAGCATCTGTTTCACAAAATCGCTTTCGTTTACCCACGAAATACCGTGTTCTTTAACGTATTTCCGCAACACTTCATTCGCTTGTACCTGCCGGGCAAAACGATTCTCTATCAGACGCATATTCGGACTCAACTCTTCTTCGCTGGGGCGGTATTTGTTTTTCCGCGTTTCGAGACGTCGTTCCTGCAGCCGCGTAACCTCTACTATTAACAGCAGAAAATAGTAATACAGATCGTACGATCTTCGCAAACTCAACAGCAGTTCGTTTTCCGCCACTTTTATATCCACGCCACCACTTTGGTAGCAGGCATACACCATCTGTAACACCTTAATGCGGATTAAAATCCTGTTTATCATTCTATGAAAAAACCTGTTTAGATAAATAATTCAGGCCGCGAAGATAGCGAATCTTTGGCAAATCCGCAAAAGACCTTGTTTCAGGGAACCGAATACATAGACTGTTTCTGTGACTCATGGAAGCCACAAATATCAACCCCGTCCCCATCAGTTTCAACTGACAGAGAAAGAGTCAGCATCGGACTGCTTTTGTGTCAAAATAGCGGATATCTGCTCCTCCGTGAGACCCGTAAGTTCGGCAATCTGCTGAAGATACATGTTCAGTTTATAACTGTTGCGAACGATTTCTTCTATAATACGCTTCTTGCCTATTTCGATGCCTCGCTTTCGGCCTCGTTTTTCACCTATTTCGATGCCCCGTTTTTCGCCTTTTTCTTCTGCGTAATTTACGGCAAGTATTACATCGTCGTATTCCAGTACGCTCCGTTTATATGCTTT
>JAITAY010000352.1 GCA_031283915.1 Tannerella sp. | reverse complement strand
ACCGAACGTCTGGGCAAAGCAAAATTACCCAAAGCCGCTTACGAACAGCCCGACGGAACGCCGATTGTCTTTGACAAAGACTATGCCGGTATTAAACGAAGCGAACACCCGACGCCCGGACCGTTCGAACATCTGAAAGAAAACAGTAATATAATAAAGGTATGGTGAGATGAATGTCTTTGCCGTTCGATTCATTGGAATTTCATGGATCTGAAACGGAAAGGCGGATTTCACGCAGTTGTAATCGCATTGTTGTTTCAAAATTTTCAATTTAAGTATCTCACGTTACGCACGGGGTCTGACGGTTTCCGCGACAGATTACACAAACCTTCTGTCCGTCGAACAGCAACGCATCTGTTCATCGAACAGTAACCGTCCTGTCCGGATTTATCTTCCCGCAAGAACGGCGCTTTACGAATTTTGTAGACAAAAAAATGATTGACTGAACTTTCGAAGACTGCGTAACATGAGTTATACTCAAAAGGAAATCGTTTACGAAACTAACCAATTATAAGTTAGCGGCGCTTGGTTTTAAGTTAGCGACGCTTGGTTTTAAGTTGGCGGCGCTTGGTTTTAAGTTGGCGACGCTTGGTTTTAAGTTGGCGACGCCTGGTTTCAAGTTGGCGACGCTTGGTTTTAAGTTGGCGACGCTTGGTTTCAAGTTAGCGACGCCTGGTTTTAAGTTGGCGACGCCTGGTTTCAAGTTGGCGACGCTTGGTTTTAAGTTAGCGACGCTTGGTTTTAAGTTGGCGACGCTTGGTTTTATATTTAAAAGAAAATGGTTTGTTAAAAATACAGGGTTGCAAGCCTTGGTATGATTCAACAGCTTATTGTAAACCATTTTTGTTTGAGTATAAGTATGTTAGGATAATAATAAAAGCTATACTAAGAAAGAAGCATTATGAAAAGGAATATTTTATTATTTATGATGGCCGGGATACTATTTGTATCATGCGGCGGGTCGGAGCAGCCCGATTACTTGAACGTTAAATTAAATTTCGAGAGGCGCGTGGACGATTTGGTTTCACGCATGACCCTGGAACAGAAAGCGGCGCAATTGGTTCACGATACTCCGGGTATCGACAGTCTGCACATGCCTCCGCATAACTGGTTTAACGACTGTACGCATGGAGTATCGCGTTCGGGCATCGCAACCGTCTTCCCGCAGACAATCGGAATGGCCGCCATGTGGGACGACGAAACAATGTTTCGCATTGCAACAGCCATCTCGGACGAAGCGCGTGCAAAACATCATGCATACGCTGCAAACGGAAATCACTGGATGTATCAGGGATTGTGCTACTGGTCGCCGAATATCAACATTTTCCGGGACCCGCGATGGGGACGCGGAATGGAAACCTGCGGCGAAGACCCTTATCTGACCGGCGTCCTGGGTGTAGCCTATATTAAAGGATTGCAGGGCGATAATCCACGATATTTCAAACTGATTGCCGCTCCGAAACATTTTGCTGTACACAGCGGTCCCGAATCATTGCGACATTCGATGGACGTGCATCCTTCCGAGTACGATTTCCTCGACACCTATACGCCGCACTTCAAGAAAGCAATACAGGAAGGTGGAGCGTATGCCGTCATGTGCGCATATCAGCGACTGTGGGGGATGCCGTGCTGCGGAAGCCTGTTTCTCGACAATTTGTTACGCAAGGAATGGGGTTTTCAGGGACATGTTGTCTCCGACTGCGGAGCGATACACGATATTTTTCAGAAACACGGCCATCATCTTGTCGAAACCGAACCGCAGGCATGGGCGCTGTCTATCAAGGCAGGTACCGACATGAACTGTTTCGGGTCGCCCCCCCCGCTGCTCGAAGCCGTCAAACAAGGGCTTGTCTCCGAAGCCGAAATAGACGTTTCGGTAAAACGGATGATGATGGCGCGGATGAGACTCGGACAGTTCGACCCGCCGGAAATGGTTCCCTACACCCAAATACCTTACAGTGTAGTCGATTCGAAAGAACATCGGGAACTGGCTCTGGAAGCGACGCGTAAATCCATCGTACTGCTGAAAAACGAAAACAGTATCCTGCCGTTAAGCAAAGACCTCAAAAAGGTAGCGGTTATAGGTCCCAATGCCGACGGCGACGATGTGTTCCTTGGCAATTACAACGGTTTTCCATCCCGTCTTGTAACTCCGCTGGAAGGCATCAGGGAAAAACTGCCCGATGCCGAGGTTGTATATGCGCAGGGATGTCCCATTGCTCCCGGGATACATCATCTGCGACCGGTACCTGCCGGGGCGCTCTATACCGACCCGACACTGACAGCAGCAGGATTGAAAGCCGAATATTTCGACAATGACAGGCTTGAAGGCGACCCGAAACATGTACGGATTGATGCTTTCGTCGATTTCGAATGGTTTAATAATCCGCCGTTCGACGATTTGCAGTATGACAGTTTCTCCGTACGCTGGTCAGGCGTAATTGTACCTCCCGTAACCGGCGATTACGAAATCGGAGGAGAAGCCTTCCGCAAGTTTAATCTTTTCTTTGAAGACAAATTGCTGATAGAGTTCAATACCGGCTGGGAAGCTAAGAAGGTATCGAAAACATGCAGGCTCGAAGCCGGAAAAACCTACAGCATTAAAATGGAATATATTCAGAAAAACAGCGAGTATGCCATGGCACGCCTGCTCTGGGAAAAACCGAATCCCGACATCAGGCAGGAAGCTGTGGAACTGGCAAAAAATTCCGACCTTGTGATACTGTGTATGGGAATCAGTTCGCAACTCGAAGGCGAAGAAATGGGAATCAATATCGAAGGGTTCAAAGGTGGCGACCGTCTCGACATCAAACTGCCCGCCGTTCAGTCCGGATTGATACGTGAAATTCACGCAACGGGCAAACCCGTGGTACTGGTATTGATCAGCGGAAGCGCGCTGGCAGTGAACTGGGAAAACGAAAATATTCCGGCAATTATCGAAGCATGGTATCCCGGACAGGCTGGAGGCACGGCTATTGCCGACGTACTTTTCGGCGACTATAATCCCGCGGGACGGTTACCCGTAACATTCTACCGCTCTGTTGACGACATACCTGCATTTGAAAACTATGACATGAGCGGCAAAACATATCGCTATTTCGAAGGAAAACCTCTGTACGAATTTGGATACGGCTTGAGTTATACTCAATTCGAGTACAGCAATCTCGTAACGCCCGAAAAAGTCAGGACTGGCAAAAATATCCCCGTATCGGCAGAGGTAACCAACACCGGCAAATATGCAGGCGACGAAGTGGTTCAATTATATATCTCGCATATCGGAACGAAACGTCGTGTCGCAATCCGTTCACTGCAAGGATTCAAACGCATCCATCTCGCTCCCGGAGAAACAAAGACGGTAAATTTCATACTTACACCCGAACAGCTTTCCCAAATTGACGGAAACCGCCGAATCCCGGAACCCGGAACCATACGTATATCTGTTGGCGGTAAACAGCCCGATGAAGCGTCTGTCAAGGCAAAGAACGTTGTAGAAAAAAATGTTGTTGTGACAGGATAAAGTAAAAACATATATTCTCAATCTATGAATAATAATTAGATTTGCAATCTATATATAACAATTTTTTCAAGATGAAACATGTATTTTTAACCACATCCATTCTGGCAGTTACCGCCATTCTGCTGATTTCGGGATGTAAAGACAAGCTGGCGGACAATTTTGTATCTCCGCCTGAAACTGTGACTACAGGCGTATATTGGTACTGGATTAACGACAACATCTCGAAGGAAGGAGTTGTCAATGATTTGAAGGCGATGAAAAAGGCTGGAATCAATTCCGTGTTTATCGGGAACATCGGAGACCAGCCGACATCGTACGGAAAAGTGAAACTGCTTTCCGACGAATGGTGGGAAGTACTGCACACGGCCATGAAGACTGCCGGCGAACTGGGTATCGAAGTCGGCATGTTCAACTGTCCGGGCTGGAGTCAATCCGGTGGACCATGGATTAAACCCGAACAGTCGATGCGACATCTTGCATCTTCGGAGACGCCGGTAACGGGCGGTGGAAAAGTGACGGTCAAACTGCCGGCGCCGGCGCGTCGTTCGCACTACCGAGCGTGGAGCAGTACGTATGTCAATGTCGAAGGCCGGACCGAAGATTTTCAGGATGTGCGGACGCTGGCAATCCCCGTACCCGACGATTACCGATTGAATCTCTTCGACGTTCCGGGCGTAAAAGTGACCACGACCAACATGCGCTCGCCGAAAGACGTTTCGGTAAACAGTCCCTCGCGCGACACGCTGCCGACCTCGCCTCTGCTCGCAAAATATGCAGTGCCGAAGGGCGAAGAAGCATCGATCACCCTCAAACTGCCGAAACCGTACGACGTCCGTTCGTTTGCATTCTCTCCCGCGAGCAGTTGTAGCGGTCAGGGAGAGATACAGGCAAAGGTAAACGGAGAATTTGTCACCGTCGCAACGTATCCGCTCAAATCAAGCGTCAGCCCATTTATCGGGTTTACGCCTTTTGCACCTGTCGTGGCAGGGTTCGACAAGGTGACCTCGGACGAATACCGTATCATTTTCAAACATGCCGGTAATAATGTCGCCATAGGCGACATCATGCTTTCACCGACCGCCGTCCTCGACAAGTATCCGGAAAAGACGCTTGCCATCATGTATCAGGGAGACAATCCTCCATGGACGGAATATAAATGGACTTCGATACTCGACGTACCTGCTGCAAACGACAGCGAAACGGCAATTGTTCCCGCAAAGGTGATCGACATTACCGACAAAATGCAGCCCGACGGTACGCTCGTATGGGATGCTCCCGCAGGGAACTGGCTCGTGCTGCGCATGGGGATGCAGCCCAACGGAGTTCTTGTCGCTCCGGTATCGCCCGAAGGAAACGGGTACGAAATGGACAAACTGAATCCGGCATTTATTCAGCATCATTTCGACAGTTTTATCGGCGAAGTATGGCGCCGTATTCCCGCCGAAGACAGAAAAACATTCAGCGTCATAGTCATGGACAGCTGGGAAAAGGGCGGACAGGATTTTACCGATAATTTCATCGACAGCCTCAAAGCGCGTTATGGCTACGACCCCGTGCCTTTCCTGCCTGTGCTGACCGGTCATCTTGCAGGCTCGCCCGAACAGTCCGAGCGTTTCCTCTGGGACATCCGGCAGCTGGCGTCCGAAATGATAAGCAACAGTATATCGTCTTTCAACGACATCTTCCATAAACACGGTCTTTACTCGTGGATAGAGAATTACGGTGACTGGGGATTTCCCGCCGAACCTCTGCTTTACGGCAAACATACCGACCGTGTGGGCGGCGAATTCTGGCCCGGAGGCGACAAAATGCATTATATAGATATTGCCGCATCGTGCGCGCATATCTACAACAAACCCCGCATATATGCCGAAGCCTTTACAAGCGGAGCGGGATACTACCATTATCCTTACTCGCTCAAACAGGAAGGCGACAATGCTTTTGCTGCGGGAATGACGAACTGTTGCCTGCATGTGTACATCGAACAGGCTTACGAAGATAAATACCCGGGTGTGGAATCGTGGTACGGCGTGGAATTTAACCGTAAAAATACATGGTTCCCGCACATTGACCTGTTTACCGATTATCTGAAACGTTGCGGGTTCATGCTTGAACAGGGACTTCCGGTATCCGATCTGGCTTATTTCATCAGCGAAGAAGTGCCGGTAAACACAGGCCCGCTTGGTCTGAATCCCAATACAACGAAAGACGGTGTACATGTTCCCGTATTACCAAAGGGCTATCATGCCGACTATGTCAATGCCGACATTATTATCCGTTCGATGTCGGTGAAAGACGGTTGTATTGTGCTGCCTCACGGAATTTCGTATCGTCTTCTTGCCCTGCCCCCATTCAAAACCATGCGTCCCGAAGTGCTGAAAGGTATCGAACGTCTGGTAGCCGAAGGAGCAACCGTACTTGGAGAAGCGCCTCAACGTTCACCGAGTTTTCAGAATTATCCGGAGGCCGACAGGGAAGTGATGGCTCTTGCCGACAAAATGTGGGGCGACAAAACGGCCAAACAGCGTGCTTACGGAAAAGGTAAGATTCTTTCGGGCATGACGATCGAAGAAGCTCTCAAAACACTCAATATCGCGCCCGACGTGAAGACGGACGACAAGCTTGTTTTCGCACATCGTACAACACCCGATCAGGAGATTTATTTCATCGCCAACCAAAGCGACAAAACCATACGGACGTCTCCCGAATTTCGGGTTGCCGGAAAAGAGCCCGAACTGTGGAATCCCGTGAACGGAAAACGGCGACGCCTCCCGGCATTTGAACAGAAAGAATCGTCCACCGTGATTCCCCTGCAACTGGAACCACGTGAAAGCGCGTTCATCGTTTTCTCCGGAAAAGGCAGTCCGAAATCAGCCGACCTGAAAGATAATTTCCCGGCGTCGAAGGTTCTAATCGAAATCAATACTCCATGGACGGTAACCTTCGAATCGGACAAGGTTAAACGCGGCCCTTCCGAACCGGTTACTTTCAACAAATTGCAATCGTGGTCGCTGAACGATGACGAGCGTATCCGCTACTATTCCGGAACGGCCGTTTACAATAATACGTTCACACTCGACTCCAAACCTGCCGGCGACATCCGTATCGAACTTGGCAAAGTCGGCGTGATGGCCAAGGTGAAAATCAACGGCAAATACTCCGGCGGTGCATGGACATATCCATACAGCGTGGACATTACCTCTGAGGTGAAAGCCGGTAAAAATACGGTAGAAATAGAAGTCGTCAATACGTGGGCCAACCGTTTTATCGGCGAACTGTCTCTTCCCAAAGAAGAACGTATCGTGAAACCGCTGCATAATAATTGGAACGCCGATTCGAAAGAATTGCAGGAATCGGGACTGCTGGAAACGGTGAAAATTGTTGTTGATTAGGGCAACCGCACTAAGTTGCTTTTAGTGAGGACGCTGTCACGAAGGGATGAGAGAGACATAAAGTGTAACGTTACACTTTATGTCTCTCTCATCCTTTACTGTAATCTTAGCGCAGTAACCCGACAGGCCTTAACGCTGGCAGCTGACAGGCACCAACGCTGGCAGCTGACAGGCACCAACGCTGGCAGCCGACAGGCCTTAGCGCTGTAACCCGACACACGCTAACCCAGTACATTGACA
>JAITAY010000095.1 GCA_031283915.1 Tannerella sp. | reverse complement strand
GAATTTCAGGGCCGATACCCAAGATCCGGTTACGCTTTTCTGCCAACCGCCCTCTACTATCACTAATCATTAACCATTAATCATTAACAACGCTCCTTTATGCACAAAACGATACCGCGTGCAGGATATTTCCCATTCCTGAACAATCAACAAGTATCTTCATGCGGAATTTGACAGTATGACACAAGCTATGCCGCGAAATGGTCCCGGAAATGGCAATAGGCACTTTTCGTTTTTTTTATGGGAAAAACTTCTTGAGGCATGTTTTTTCTGTTTATATTTGCGAGGAAAATAAAAAAGATAAGTAGGATGACAGACGGGTATGCAGACGTAAGATTTAATGAGAATCAAACAAAGGACAGGGATATTTTTAGATAAGCATCATGAAAAGAAGATCTATACTATGGAAGGTATTCCGTTTTTATGTGGACGGTTTCCGGAGTATGACAGTGGGGAAAACGCTGTGGTGTATCATTTTGATCAAACTCTTCATTATGTTTTGCCTGTTGAAGCCTATCTTTTTCCCCCGTTTTTTGGGACAGTTTGATACCCGTACCGAAAAAGAAGAGTACGTTTCATCCGAATTAGTAAAGAGAGCTATTATTCCTTAAAAACAATATGAATATGATTGAGTGTATTGACAATTCTCTGATTGATTGGTCGAGGGCACAATTTGCCCTGACGGCCATTTACCATTGGCTTTTTGTTCCGTTGACATTGGGGCTTGGTATTATTCAAGCCATTATGGAAACCATTTATTACAAAACGGGGAAGGACTATTGGAAAACGACTGCCCAGTTTTGGATGAAAGTGTTCGGAATCAATTTTGCGATTGGCGTGGCGACAGGTTTAATCCTGGAGTTCGAGTTTGGGACGAACTGGTCTAATTATAGCTGGTTCGTGGGTGATATTTTTGGCGCGCCGCTGGCCATCGAAGGGATAGTGGCGTTCTTCATGGAAGCGACGTTCATTGCGGTCATGTTCTTCGGCTGGAACAAGGTGAGCAAAGGGTTTCATCTGGCTTCGACCTGGCTGACCATCGGCGGCGCAACGCTGTCCGCGCTGTGGATCCTGGTTGCAAACGCCTGGATGCAACATCCGGCAGGAATGCATTTCAATCCGGACACGGTGCGCAATGAAATGACGGATTTCTTTGCCGTTGCGCTTTCGCCGGTGGCTGTCAACAAGTTCTTCCATACGGTGCTCTCCGGATGGATTTTGGGTGGCGTGGTGGTCGTCGGCATTTCCAGTTGGTATCTGTTGAAGAAAAGGGACACGGCTTTTGCCTTGCGCAGCATTAAAGTGGCATCCGTTTTCGGCCTGGCGGCATCGTTGCTGACCCTGTGGACGGGCGACGGTTCCGCTTATCAGGTGGCGCAAAAGCAGCCGATGAAACTGGCTGCCATGGAAGGGCTTTACGAGGGTGGTAACGGTGTCGGTCTGGTGGGCATCGGCGTGTTGAATCCCGCCAAGAAAAGCTACAGCGACGGCGTAGAACCGTTCCTTTTCAAAATAGATATACCCTATATGCTGTCGTTTTTGGCCGAACGCAACTTCAACGGGTATGTACCTGGCATCACGAACCTGATCGAAGGAGGCTATCAGACAACTTCCGGCGTTTCGGCGCTTTCGGCTCGGGAGAAAATCGCCCGCGGACAGACCGCCATCAAGGCGCTGGCCAATTACCGTATGGCGAAGGAAAACCGGAACAACGATGCGGCCAAAGCACATTTGGCGTTGCTGAACGAAAATTTTGAATATTTCGGTTACGGATACATCAAGAATCCCGACGACCTTATACCGTCGGTAGGTCTGACGTTTTATGCTTTCCGGGTGATGGTCATTCTGGGCGGGTTCTTTATCCTGCTCTTTATCGCAGTGACTGTTTTGTCATACAGGAACAAGTTTGAGCACAAACGGTGGCTGCAATTCGTCTCGCTCTGGTCTATTCCGCTGGTCTACATCGCATCGCAGGCCGGATGGGTCGTGGCCGAAGTAGGACGTCAGCCGTGGGCGATTCAGGACATCCTGCCCGTGACGGCGGCCGTTTCCAGATTAAATACCTCTTCCGTTCAGGTGACTTTCTTTATCTTCCTGATTCTGTTTACGGTGCTGCTGATTGCGGAATTGGGTATTATGGTGAAGACCATTAAGAAAGGCCCTCAAATGACGGGTGAATAAGAATTATTAAAATATAAAACATCATGGATACTACATATATCTTACAGCATTACTGGTGGTTTCTGGTCTCCCTGCTGGGCGCCCTGCTGGTCTTTCTGCTGTTCGTACAGGGCGGACAGTCGCTGCTGTTCACGATTGGCAGAACGGAGTTGCAGCAAAAGGCGTTGCTCAACTCTACGGGACGCAAATGGGAATTTACCTTTACGACGCTGGTCACCTTTGGTGGCGCCTTTTTCGCCTCTTTCCCGCTGTTCTACTCCACCAGTTTCGGTGGCGCCTACTGGGTCTGGATTCTGATTCTGCTGTGCTTCGTCTTGCAGGCCGTTTCGTATGAATACCAGGCAAAGAAAGGAAATTTGCTGGGACAGAAAACCTATCAAATCTTCCTGATTTTGAACGGTATTTTAGGCCCGGTGTTGATCGGTACGGCGGTAGGTACGTTCTTTAACGGCGCAAATTTCGTCGTGAACAAAGCCAACCTGACGGATTTGAGCATGCCGGTGATTTCCTTCTGGGCGCCTTACCACGGCATACAACTGCACGGTCTGGAAGCGGCGCTGAACCCCTGGAACCTGCTTCTGGGGTTGGCGGTATTTTTCCTGGCACGTATCTTGGCGCTGCTTTATTTCATCAACAACATCAATGAGGACGAAATCCGGACTCGTTCACGTAAACGGCTGCTCATCGAAACGGCGCTGTTTTTGGTATTCTTCCTGACCTTCCTCGTGCATTTGCTGCTTCAGGACGGTTTTGCCGTGAATCCGAACACAAAGGAAGTTTCCCTGCAACCCTTCAAGTACTTCATGAACTTGTTTGAGATGCCGATTGTGCTGGTTGTCCTGTTGATTGGCGTGGCGGGCGTACTCTTCGGCATTATCCGGACGATAATTTCGTCTGCCTGGACGAAAGGCATCTGGTTTGCGGGAACAGGTACGGTGCTGACGGTGTTGGCGTTGCTGCTTTGCGCCGGATGGAACGACACGGCATATTACCCCTCGCTGGCCGACCTGCAAAGTTCGCTCACGATCGAGAACAGCAGTTCCAGCCTGTTTACGCTGAAAGCCATGAGCGTCGTGTCTCTGTTGATTCCATTTGTGCTGGCGTATATTTTCTACGCATGGAGAGCCTTGGATCTCCACAAGATAGATACTCGGGAAATGGAAGATAACGAACATACTTACTGAACGGACAAATAGCCGGATTCCCTCTTCATGCGTGGATCCGGCTGTCCGGAGGAAGGGATAACACACCTTCGTGAAGGTTCAAAGCAGCCTTCATGAAGGTGTATTTTTATGACAGCTCCTTAGGCTGCGCCAAAATACCGGTTTTATGGAAAAAATCAGGAAGATAAACACATGTGGAAAAACAAAACCGTGCAAGAGCTTCAGTCTTTCGTTTTTGTTCCGGCAAATTCCATCAGATACGCTTTGATAAAGCCGTCGATCTTGCCGTCCATCACGCCGTTCACGTCGGAGGTCTGGAAATTGGTACGATGGTCTTTCACGCGGCGATCGTCGAAAACGTAACTGCGGATCTGCGAACCCCATTCGATTTTCTTCTTTCCGGCCTCAATCCTGTTCTTCTCCGCCAGCCGCCGCTGAAGCTCCATATCATAGAGCATGGAACGCAACAGACGCATGGCATTCTCACGGTTGTCCGTTTGCGAACGGGTTTCGGTATTCTCGATCAGGATTTCGCGCACTTCGCCCGTGTCGGGGTCTTTGAAGTTATAGCGCAAACGCACGCCGGTTTCCACCTTGTTCACGTTCTGGCCGCCGGCGCCTCCCGAACGGAACGTGTCCCAGGTATAGTCGGCCGGATTGATTTCGATTTCGATGGAATCATCCACCAGCGGCGTCACAAAGACCGACGCAAACGAGGTCATCCGCTTCCCCTGCGCGTTGAAGGGCGAGACGCGCACCAGCCGGTGTACGCCGTTTTCTCCCTTGAGGTATCCGTAGGCATATTCGCCTTCGATCTGCATCGTGACGGTCTTGATACCCGCCTCGTCGCCCTCCTGCAGGTTGCTGACGGTGAGTTTATAGCCATTCGCCTCCGCCCAGCGCATGTACATCCGCATCAACATCGACGCCCAGTCCTGGCTTTCCGTACCGCCCGCGCCGGAATTGATCTTGAGGATGCAACTCATCTGGTCGGCTTCCTCGCGAAGCATGTTCCGGAACTCCAGGTTTTCAAGCAATGCCAGCGTATGTGCATACGTCGCATCCAGTTCCTCTTCCGAAACTACTTCTTCCTTCACGTATTCATACGCCAGTTCCAGTTCCCCGGTCGCATCGTGTACTTCTCTGTACAGTTCAATCCATTTTTTTAGGTCTTTTACAATCTTCATCTGTGCTTCGGCACGTTTGGGATCTTCCCAGAAACTGGGGTCCTGCGTGCGCAATTCTTCTTCTTCCAGTTGAACGGTCTTAGCATCGACGTCAAAGATACCCCCTCAACGCCTGCTCGCGTTCCAACACGTCACGTAATTGGTCTGATGTAATCATTTCTCTTAATGGTTAGTTGTTAATTATCAATTATTAATTGTGGGCTGTCAATTCTCAATGGTTGCTTCCTGTCTCATGCAAGCCGGAGCAGTTCCCGTGCCCGGGACAGGGCTTCGCTGATGTGGCTGCAAATGTTTTCGCCACCGATACGCCTGTCCATTTCGTTTTTTATCAGCATGTCCCGTACTTTCTCATTTACGCCCGAAAGGATGATTCGGATACCTTCCTTCCGCGACAGACGGCACAAACTCTCCAGGTTGTGCAGTCCGGTCGAGTCCATGAACGGCACCTTGCGCATCCGGATGATGCGGACACGCGGCTTGTCGCCCACCTGTTTCATGCATTCGTCGAATTTATTGGCGATGCCGAAGAAAAACGGCCCGTTGATTTCATACACTTCCACTCCTTTGGGAATCACCAGTACCTCCTCGTCGTGCGGCAGTTCCGCTTCGCCCGACAGGTCAAGGGTCTCCGTAGCAACCGACACCTGCGTGGTTTCCATCATCCGCCGCATGAACAGCAGCATGGCCAGCAGCAGTCCGATTTCGATGGCGACCGTCAGATCGAAAAGCACGGTCAGGAAAAACGTGGTCAGCAACACCGCCACATCGCTTTTCGGATTTTTCAACAGCGAACGAAACGTCCTCCATTCGCTCATGTTCCAGGACACGACAATCAGGATGCCTGCCAGACAGGCCATGGGGATGTGTTTCGTCAACGGCCCCAGAAACAGCAGAATCAGCAGCAGCACCACGGCATGAATCAGTCCGGCCACCGGCGTCCGTCCGCCATTGTTGATATTGGTCATGGTGCGTGCAATGGCGCCGGTTACGGGAATGCCGCCGAACAGGGGCGTCACGATGTTGGCTGCTCCCTGCGCAATCAGTTCCGTATTGGAATGGTGCCGCTCGCCCGTCACACCGTCGGCCACCGTGGCCGAGAGCAGCGATTCAATAGCGCTCAGCATGGCGATGGTGAAGGCCGGCGAGATCAGCAGGTGAATGGTATCCATGTTGATGGAAATAGCTTCGGGTTGGGGCAGTGAAGCGTTGATGACGTAACGGTCGCCAATAGTCTCAATGCCGGCAATACCGGTCATCCGCAGCAGGTATGCGACGAACGTCAGGAGGGTGATGGCGAGCAGCGAACCCGGCACTTTTTTCCCGAAACGCGGTGTCATCACAATAATCACGATGCTGAGGAGGCCAATGAGTAAAGACCCGATCGACGCCGTACCGATATGTTGCGCATAGACCGCCCACCTGGAAATGAAACCGGCCGGGATTTTCTCAATCGTCATCCCGAACAGGTCTTTCATCTGTGTCGTAAAGATGGTCAGGGCAATTCCGCTCGTAAAGCCTACGACAATCGGATACGGAATGAACTTGATCACCGTTCCCAGCTTCATGAGTCCCATCAAGACCAGAAAACCTCCGGCCATCAGGGTAGCGATCATCAGTCCTTCCACGCCATACTGCTGAATCACACCGTATACAATCACGATAAAAGCGCCTGTCGGACCGCCGATCTGTACGGAACTTCCCCCCAGAAACGACACGACGAACCCGCCGATAATGGCTGTCACCAACCCTTTTTCGGGACTGACGCCGGAAGCGATACCAAAGGCAATGGCGAGCGGCAGGGCAACAATCCCGACGATAATGCCGGCCATCAAATCGCTCAGGAAACGCTCTTTCGAATACGATTTCAGCGATTGCCACAGCCTGGGATGAAAATCAAATATTCCCTTCATCTTTTTCTGTATCTGTCAAAAAACGCCTGCAAAGATACGCCGGGATTGTGAATTTACCATCTTTCCGGCTAAGAAATCTGTGTTTGCCGGGAACTCGAAACCGAACAGCACAAAGCGATTCACGGACGTTCGGATAAATCAGGACAGCGCCCGGATAAAAAAATCAAAAGCCGTACAATTTGCGGGAACAGCATGTTTTTCTGTCGAAAACAGGCTTTCGGTATCCTCCTTTATACTATCTTTGCCCCATTGGATATTGAATATTAATTGTTTTACAAACGAGAGTTTTTAATAATAGATGATTATGACGACACGAAGAAATTTTATCAAGAAATCGTTGACCGCCGGAGCCGGCTTCCTGATAGCTCCGACGATTGTTCCTGCGTCCGTATTCGGGAAACACGCACCCTCCAACCGGATCAATATCGGCGCCATCGGTACGGGACGCATCTCGCGCGACCATGACATGCCGGGCGTCTGGAAATATGACGAGGCGCGCATCATTGCAGTATGCGACCTTGACGCTAACCGGGTAGCGGAAGGCAAGCAGTATGTGGAAGCGTATTACACGAAGAAATTCGGCTCGCCCTATTCCGGCGTTACCACGTATGCGGATTATCATGACCTGCTGGCCAACAGGGATGTGGATGCCGTGCTGATCAGTACGCCCGACCACTGGCACGCCAAAAACGCCATCGACGCCGTTCGCGCGGGCAAGCATGTTTATCTCCAGAAACCCACTTCGTTGACCATTGCCGAAGGACGCAAAATGAGTGACGCCGTGAATGCCAGCGGCAAAGTGTTGCAAATCGGCAGTCAGCAGCGTTCGATGGAGCAGTTCCGCATAGCGTGCGAACTGGTGCGCAACGGACGCATCGGTCAACTGAAGGAGGTTGAAATACGCTTGCCTGGAGATCCACCCGGAGGCAATCCGGAAGAAATGCCCGTGCCCCAAGGATTCAACTACGATGCATGGCTGGGGCAAACGCCTTACGTGCCCTACACCGTCGACCGTGTGCATCCGCAGAAAGGCTACGGTCGTCCGGGATGGTTGCGTTGCGAACAGTTCGGCGCCGGCATGATCACGGGCTGGGGCGCTCATCATTTCGACATCGCCCACTGGGCAATGGACAGGGAATATTCCGGCCCGGTGGAAATCGCCGGCAAGGCTGAATTTCCTGCACCCGGCTCGGGACTGTGGGATGTCCACGGATATTATGAAACGGAAATGCTGTATGACAACGGTGTTATCGTTCGCGGGACGACCGAGAACGCCGAAAAACCCAACGGCGTGCTGTTCACCGGTACGGACGGCTGGATTTTCGTCAGTCGAGGAGAGTACGCCGCCTCGCCCAACGAGCCTGTCAGCACGAAATCGAAAGCGCTTCAGGCTTCCGATACCAAAATTCTTTCGCCGTTCAGCGACGACGCCATCCGCCTGCAAGTCAGTACCGACCATCACGGCGACTGGTTAGAGAGCATCCGTACGGGAAAGAAAAACATCACACCGGCCGAAGTAGCGCATCGCTCCTGTACGGCCTGCCTGCTACAGCACATCGCCATGAAACTGAACCGCCGCCTTTACTGGGATCCCGTCCTGGAACGTTTCCGTAACGACGATGAAGCCAATTCCATGCTGGCACGGCCGCACCGTCCGCCGTATCAGTTCTGATGAAGCGGTTAATATGTTGTACAGGATGGACGAGCCATTAGGAGTTGTCAATGAATAAGCGTATCCCAAATAGATGCTTTTGTTCATTGACGACTCCCTGGCAGACATCCAGCCGCAATACGGGCAACTGGCGTTGTTTTAACGACTCGCTGTAACAGATATTCCCCTTTTTATGCTTTCTGAGGATGCTCCCGTTTTCAGGATAGAGGGGAGGGATACCTGTGTTTTTCTTCACCAAGGTCTGCGCGACGTACCTTATAAGGTAAGAGGGACTCACCTTATAAGGTCGGTCACGCAGAGAAACGGGAGCCATACGAATTGAGACAGTTTGGGTTTTTGCAAAGGAAATAACAGGTTTCTTGAAAAAAGCCCCGCCTTCGCAGGCAGGGCAACAAATAAGAAATCCAAATGTCTGTAACTTATTTATATGTTACAGGGTATCCTTTTGTAAATGATTCAGAAACGCACATTCAACAAATAGGCGGCGGACGAAGTGATACAATCCTTCGGGTTTTCGGGACGGTCATGTTCCACCATAAAGTGTTTCACGCCGGCAATGCCGTTGAGTTTGAAGATCGCAGGAAAGTCAATACAGCCGCTTCCGACACAGGCAAAATCACGGTCTTCCGGTCTCATGTCCTTCACGTGGAAGACGGGATACCTGCCGGGATATTTCCGGATATAATCCGTTGCCGACTGACCGCCTTTCGTGATCCAGTAGAGATCCAGTTCGATTCCCACCAGCAACGGATCGAGACGTTCCATCAGCGTATCAAACGGAATCCGGTCTTCGGTGAGGTTAAATTCGATGTCATGATTGTGATAAATCAGTTGTACACCTTCCTGACGGCAGATGTCGCCGCCCCGGTTCAGGCTGTCGGCCACACGTTTCCAGTCGTCCAGCCGTTTGTTTTTCCCGTCGTCCGTCCACGGCCAGTAGCAGACAATGTACTGCTGGCCGCGTTCCTGACAGGCGCGAATGTCGGACTTGAGCTGTTCCGGATTTTGCAGGGCGGTCATCGACGTAGGGCCAATGACGGCTTTCAATCCCAGTGAATCTAAGTAGCCGGTAAGTTCGCCGGCATTCATGCCCAGTCCGAAATCGCCGCCAAACTCCAGTTCCCTGTACCCGACTTCAGCCACATGTTGAAGCGTTTCCCGGGGATTTTCACGAAGCCACTGACCGCCTATGGCGCCCAGTATGATACCAATCTGCGGCAACTTTTTCTCCTCCGCCACGGCGGACAGGAGACTATAAAACGGGACGGAGGCCGCAACCATCCCTGTTGTTCGAAGGAAACAACGTCTTTTCATGCGATTTACGTTTTGTAAAATGAATAATCGCAAAGGTAAGGAAAAAACTTCCTGCCGACATAAAAATCCCGGATTTTTTTGCCGCAGGCATGCACCGACCGAGGGTTTACAACACGCCTT
The DNA here is from genome assembly GCA_031283915.1 of Tannerella sp. Classification (GTDB taxonomy): domain Bacteria; phylum Bacteroidota; class Bacteroidia; order Bacteroidales; family Tannerellaceae; genus Tannerella. The sequence continues at coordinate 2,267 of JAITAY010000095.1, read as the reverse complement.
TCGTGCTTGGCAATTCGTATTGGTAGATGTCGCGCTTGATGGCCATCTTGATGGCCTTGGCCAGCGCTTTGAAAATACCTTCCGCCTTGTGGTGTTCGTTATCGCCCTCTGCCCGGATATTCAGATTCATCCGGGCGGCGTCGCTCAGCGACTTGAAGAAATGCAGAAACATTTCCGTCGGGACGTCTCCGACTCTTTCACGCTTGAACGTCACGTCGTACACTAACCACGCGCGTCCGCCGAAATCCAGCGCCACACGACACAGGCAATCGTCCATCGGCAGGCAAAAACCGTACCGTTCCGTACCTCGCCTGTCTCCCAGCGCCCGTGCCAGCGCTTCGCCCAGCGCAATCGCCGTATCTTCGATCGTATGATGTTCGTCCACACGTAAATCGCCCTTCACCCGGATCGTCAAGTTCATACCCGAATGTTTGCCGATCTGGTCGAGCATGTGATCAAAAAAACCCAGCCCGGTAGCGATATCCGTTTGTCCGGCGCCGTCCAGGTTCAGGGAGACGAAAACGTCCGTTTCGCGAGTCGTACGCTGTATGGTAGCCGTCCGTTCGCCGGCAAACAGATATTCGGCAATCCGCTCCCAGCTCTCGGCGACAAACGCTCCGCATCCGGACAATGAGTCCGCTCCATGCAAAGCAATCAGAATGGCCTTGCAGCCCAGGTTTCCAGCCAGTTCCACATCCGTCGGCCGGTCGCCGATGACGTATGAATTCTCCAGATCGTATTCACCGGTCATGTAGCGCGTAAACATGCCTGTCCCCGGCTTGCGACCGGGCGAATGAGCCTCCGGAAGAGACGGGTCGATCAGGATGTCATGAAATACAATCCCCTCGTCCGCAAACACCTGCAAGATCTTTCCCTGTACCAGATCAAAACAGCTCTGCGGATAGGCAGACGTCCCCAGTCCGTCCTGGTTGCTGGCCATGACCAATTCAAAATCAAGATGCCGGCTGATAAAATACAAATTCCGGATCACTCCCGGCAGAAATTGAAGCTGCTCGAGGGTATCTACCTGAAACGTCACCGGAGGTTCCACAATCAGCGTACCGTCACGGTCTATGAATAACGCTTTTCTTTTCATGATGCATTCAAAACAATTTATACAGTAAGACTTTGCGCAGAAACAGGCGGCTAAAACAGGTAGTTAGTAGAACAGCCTTCGGTAGCTTCGTGACAAGACAAAGCCGTCCGATTAATTCGATCAAACCGTAACGACTGTTTCTTTCCCTCATAACGCCGCCTTCTTCCTTTCTACCCATCTACTATCTACCTCTTTATCTATACCGTGTGCAGCTTTCAGTAAAGATCCTTGTAGGATTGCGCTTTGCCCGTTTTCAGCTTATCCGGTTCATAGACGTAACTGTCAATCTGTTTCCGTTCCCTGCCGGTTACGAAATACCGGATAAATTCCAACACGGCCTCCTGTCCGTCGTCCATCTTTTCCTCCGCTATTTCATGGGCAGCGCCTTTATAAGACGTAAACCAGTACGGGAAATGATTTTTTTTCAGACTGCCGGCTATTTTTCCGGAACCGGCAAAGTTCAGTTTAAAAAGGCGAATCCCTTTATAGGGGACAATCCGGTCTTTGTCTCCGTGGAACAGCAGGATAGGGCACGGCTGTGCACGCCATTTCAGTGAACCGTCGGTATTGAATATCGCGCCGGAAAAGGCGATCACTCCCGCATACCGGAACCCGGCCGGGAGCGCCTGCGTCCGTTCCGACGGATTACAGTTTTCGTACTCGGCCTGCAAAGCCGTGATAGCTCCGGCGCTGGAACCGGAAATGACGATGCGCGAAGGGTCAATGCGCCAGGCTTCGGCATGTTGCAGGGTAAACGCCGTAGCGTCATACAAATCGCTGACGGCCATCTGGATCGCATGTAACAGAGGTTTATGGTTCGTCGGGCCGATATGCTGTTTTCCGCCGGCCAGTCCCAAACGGTAATCAATCGAAACGACCGTATAGCCATTCTTTGCCAGGTAATGGAAATAATTCCGGTAACGTTCGGCATCCCGGTGTCCGTTCGTGAATCCGCCGCCGAATACAAACATCACACAGGCTTGCGCTTCCGGAGCGTCCTTCAAACGGTATTTGTCCAGCCGAAGTTCGCAGGTGTCTTTCCGGGCATACGTGAATGTCTGTTTGTCGATGGCATCCTCCGGCACCACTTTTACCGTTTGCCCGGACAGCGGCCATACAAACCAGACTAATAGAATCAAAAACCGAATTTTCATAGATCCAACTGAATTAA
>JAITAY010000340.1 GCA_031283915.1 Tannerella sp. | reverse complement strand
AACAACTTTCCTCATCAGGAAACTGCTTATAAAACCGAATGGAGGTTACGCCCATAAATCTTTCTCTTTCAACCATGCTACAAAGGTAGCTCCAAATTTTAAGCAGTGCGCTCTAAACGACTATACCGAAAGAAATTTTCCACCCCTTCGTCATGTTTATCGGATTCAAAACTTCAACAGCTTGCCAGAGAGAAAAGGAAAGAGGAGACACGCCATCACAACCAAGCGGTTGCTTTGCATCATCCTATGCCTGTATTCATTTGTCTTTTCTTTGAAATACAGAGTAAAACGGGGTGCAACATATCAAGTATTTCAGAAAAAACGGTATTTTTGTCCCGAAAAACCAAAAGGAAGTATTGTTTATGAATAATACAGCTTTTGAGATAACGGACATGTACACAGATTTAAATGGTGTGGTTTATATCAAACTTAAAGAAAGATGAAAACTTTTGCAGGTATGCCAATAGAGGACTTCGAGAAAGAACTTGTTGAAGAACGCCAAAAATGGCGTGACCTCGAACGAAATGACCCGGAAGAATACCGGCGGCGCGTGGCGGCCATGCAGCCTGCCATCGACCGTTACAACTCTGAATACGGCATCGGCGATGATGAAACGCCAGACGAAGATGAGGATGAATAACAAAGAGGTGAAGGAAGTGCTTTTCTTTAATAATACATCTTTCAGGATTGAAGAAAGGAGATTTGAAGGTAACAAGGTTTTCTTAAAATTAGTTGAGTTATGATAGCAAAAGAAGCATTTGCTTTAATGGATAAAGCAGGCAAAGAATGGCGTGACCTCGAACGAAATGACCCGGAAGAATACCGGCGGCGCGTGGCGTCCATGCAGCCTACCATCGACCGTTACAACTCTGAATACGGCATCGGCGATGATGAAACGTCAGACGAAGATGAGGGTGAATAACAAAATCTTCCCGCGCGCAGTATAATCATTATACTGCACGCGGTATAATCATTCATCATTAAAAGAAATACATGAAAAGCGCTACAATGCGGTGGTTGGTGACCGCACGGGTATTCCAGATCATGCCGTTCGCCAGGTCGAAGGCGCCGTACCAGCCGGTAGCAGCCTGATATTCGACGCCGATTTTCCAGTGAGGCAAATTGTAGCTGCCCTGTGCGCTGACCGCAAGCAACTGATCCAGGTTCATGCCAAGTCCGTAGATTTTATCTTCACTCGTCAACAGTTTGCCGGTACCGAGGTTTTTCGTATAGCCGCCGAACAGCCCTCCCTGCCAGCGATTGCCGTAGACAAGGTTAACCCAACTGGTGGAATGACGGAAGGGCGTGTACTGCTGTTCACCCGTCAGGGGGTCGACGGCACAGACACCGTAACCGCCTACCAGGGCTGCATGGTTCATGTTCGCAACCAGCATGGTCTTTCCGGCAAGAAAGAGCATACGATTTCGATATTGTGCATGTGCTTCGTACGAAAACGTCGTGAGGCGTTCGTCCACCCGATAGGTATTTTCGCCCAAGATCGACTGCAACCGGGGTTTCAACGAAAGCATCTCCACGCCCGCACCCGCCAGCCAGCCGTTACGGCCATAATCCACTCCTGCGCAAAGCTCGGGCAACAAGCTGTTTTTCTGGTAATCCTCCGTTTTTCCGAAAGGCCCCGTAGAGAGATAGATCAGTTGATAGAGGGCGGCAGCCTTGAACATCCATCCCTTGCGGCTGTATGTATATTGAAGCATCGGGCTGCGGTTGAACGGCTGGAACGGTGCGCCGGTTGAAAGGTTCAACACCTGCGGAGCCACCTCGCCGAAGAACGGATGCCACGTCTGACCCAGCAGTACGGAAGAGCCGCTGTCCCAATCTAATTTTGTCCACGCTTGCCGGACACGCAGCACGAACGTGATGCCCGTGTGACCGCCGAAATCGGTTTCAATCTTGGCCGACGACCGGGCTTTCCCGATATCCGGACCTTTGATATTTACCCCCAGGCGCGAGGTGAATGAGTAAAAACTGCTGTTGGGTGTGGCGTTCAGGTCTTTTCCTCTGGAGTCGAGAAGCCGGTCGTTGGGCAACAGGTAAAACAAGCCGTCCACCGATTCCGTATTCTGACGGGAATTGGCGTACAATTCGCCGCGTACAAAGCCGTAAAAATCGTACTTGAAATGCTCGCGCTGCGCATGTATCGGAAGCAACATCCCCCACAGGGAGAACAGAGCCATAACATATCTTTTGTTCCTCATTTGTCGTTATTCTTGAATTTATTGCGACAAAAGTACCACTTTTTTACGCATATCATTGGAAAAATGAATTATTATTTGTTCCTTTGCCCTCCAAATATAGAAATAATAAATTCTTTTTCAGGAAGACAACGAACTATTAATTTATCATCTAAACAGAAAAATTAGGTTATGAGTACAAAGAAATTTTTATTGCAGGAAAACGAGATTCCGACCGCATGGTACAACATCGTTGCGGACATGGAGAACAAACCGCTCCCGCCGTTGCATCCGGGGACGAAGCAGCCGGTGAAGCCGGAAGATTTTTATCCGCTGTTTGCCAAAGAACTGGTACACCAGGAAATGAATCAGACGGATGAATGGATTGAAATTCCCGAAGAAGTGCGCGAAATGTACAAAGTGTGGCGGCCAACGCCGCTCGTACGCGCCAGCGGACTGGAAAAGGCGCTTGACACGCCCGCCCATATCTACTTCAAAAACGAAAGCGTCAGTCCGGTAGGGTCGCACAAGCTGAACTCCGCGCTTGCACAGGCTTATTTCTGCAAGCAGGAAGGTCTCACGAACATCACGACCGAAACGGGCGCCGGACAATGGGGCGCCGCCATGGCCTACGCCGCCAAGGCTTTCGGGCTTGAACTGGCGGTCTACATGGTGAAGGTCAGCTACAACCAGAAGCCTTACCGCCGTTCCATCATGCAGACTTTCGGAGCGCAGGTGATTGCCTCTCCCAGCATGAGTACCAAGGCGGGACGCAAAATCCTGACCGATCACCCGACCTATCAGGGCAGTCTGGGGACGGCCATTTCCGAAGCCATCGAACTGGCGATGCAGACACCCAACTGCAAATATACGCTGGGCAGCGTACTGAATCATGTCATCCTGCACCAGACCATCATCGGCCTTGAGGCTGAAAAACAGATGGAGATGGCGGGCGAATATCCCGACGTCGTTATCGGCTGTTTCGGCGGCGGATCGAACTTTTCGGGAATCAGTTTCCCGTTCCTTCGCCACAAGCTTGTGGGGGGTAAGGAGGTACGCATCGTGGCGGCCGAACCGGCTTCGTGTCCGAAACTGACGCGCGGCGCCTTCCAGTACGACTTCGGCGACGAAGCTGGCTACACACCGCTGGTGCCGATGTTTACGCTCGGACATACGTTTGCGCCCGCGCATATTCACGCCGGCGGATTGCGCTATCACGGTGCAGGTTCGATTGTGAGCCAGTTGCGGCGCGACGGTTATGTAGAAGCCGTTGACGTCAAGCAACTGGATACGTTCGACGCCGCCGCACTGTTTGCCCGTACCGAAGGCATCATCCCGGCTCCCGAATCGGCACATGCCATCGCCGCCGCCATCCGCGAAGCCGAACAGGCCAAACTGGAAGGCAAACCAAAGACGATTCTCTTCAACCTCTCCGGTCACGGATTGATTGACATGGCTGCCTACGATCAGTATTTTGCACAGGAACTGATTAATGACGAACTGTCCGACGAGGTCCTGATAAAGAACCTCAATCAACTGGAGAAAATTATCTGATACGGCGTTTCTGTTGAACGACCTGTACGTAGCATACGAAAAAGAGAAAAGGGGCTGTCTCAAAAGAGTCAGCTCCTTTTTATTTTTTCCTCCTGAATTGCAATGTGGGATAGTGACGGCGTCACTGGAATAAAGTATCTGCCTCAAACAGGCTGCTTTTTATCTTACGGGGTCTACCTGTTTATTCCAAACCCTTGGCGCGGGGACTTTGGGCAACGGTTTGCGGTGTTCCAGTTCATTCATCACCTCCCGGATAGCGCGGTCGAGCTGTTCGTCCTGGCCGTTCCATTCCCGGATCGGATCGTTATCCACATGGATATCCGGATCGACGCCGTAGTTCTCAATCATCCAGTCGCCCGTTTTCACGTCGTAACTGGTAAAGAACGGCACACGCAGATCCGTTCCGTCGATAAAAGGCAATGAACCGCTGATGCCGACAATGCCGCCCCATGTACGGGTACCGATCAGCTTACCCAAATTCAGTGCGCGGAATCCCCACGGGAACAGGTCGCCGTCCGACGCGGAATATTTGTTGATCAGACAGACTTTAGGTCCCACCTGTACGGCGCCGGGCACCGTTCCCGTATGCGTCGAACCGCGGCGCATCGTCATCCGGTAGGGTTCGCGTGCCAGGCGTTCGAGGATCATCGGCGATACATTGCCGCCGCCATTGGCGCGGTCGTCGATAATCAACCCTTCCTTGTCCAACTGCGGATAGAAATACCGGGCAAATTCGGTCAGTCCTTCGGGACCCATGTCCGGGATGTAGATGTATCCGATGCTACCGTTCGAAGCCTTGTCTACCTTCGCGATGTTTTCCTGTACCCACCGATGGTGATAGAGCGGATATTCGTTGTCCAGCGGACGGATTACTACTTTCCGGGCGCCGTCCATCCGGGGCTTACCGTTGAGCAGCAGCTCGACAGGGACATTGGCTTTCCCTACCAGCAGGAGGTACAGATCCTTCACGCTGTTGGCCGGTACACCGTCGATCGCCACGATAAATTCGCCTTCACGGGCTTCGATACCGGGATCGGTCAGGGGCGAACGCAGCGCCTTGTTCCACGGCACGCCGGGCAGTATCTTTTCCAGGCGGAAAAAGCCGCTTCCGTCGCGCGAAATCTGCGCTCCCAGCAGACCGGCTCCGATACGCCCGGGACGTTCCATCTCACCCGTCGTAATGTAGGCATGTCCGCAATTCAATTCGCCAATCATCTCGCCGATGACGTAATTCAAGTCCAGACGGTTCTTCACATACGGCAGCCATACGGCGTATTTCTCCTTCATCGCTTGCCAGTCCACGCCATGCATGTTTTCAACATAGAATCCGTCGCGGAAGGCACGCCAGGCCTCGTCGAACACTTGCGCCCATTCCCGGGGATAATCGGTTGTGATTTTCATGTTCGACAAATCGACGGCGTCCTTCAAGTCGGCTTTTCCCGACGGGATATTGGTTACGAAGAACTGGTTTTTACCTTTGGAAAACAACGCTTTCTGTCGTCCCGGTTCGACGGCCATCGTTGCGCCGTCCGCCACACTCTCTTCCTTCCGCTCCTTCAGGTCGTAAAGGTATGTGGAACCGTCGCGCGTATAATAGACTTTCTTCCCGTCCGAATAGAAATTTCCGTAATGTCCCGAAGATACGGGAATCCGGACAATACGATCCGCCAGTCCCCCGACGTCGATGACGACCGTCGTTGCTTCGTCTTTGCCTGCGACGGCCTTTTTCCCGTTGCCCGACTTTCCGTCCTTCTTTTCCGGACGGTCTTTTCCGCTGTTTTCCGTTTGCTCCGGTTCTTCCGGGTACCTTTCCAGGAAAGGCGAGGGAGTATCCTTTTTCAGCAAAACCAGGTACACTCCGTTTTCATTTCCAAAGACATGATTCCATTCGAGCGAACCATAGACCGGATTGAAATCGCGCATGGAACTGCATACGATATACTTTCCGTCCGTACTGAATACCGGCGAAAAGGATTCGTACCAGCGATCGGTCACCGGATATTCCTTCTGCTCCGCCAAGCTGTATACATAGACTGCGTCAAATTCATTCTCCATCATTTTGGTATAGGTCAGCCATTGGCCGTCCGGCGAGAAATGTACGTCGCGCGGCTCGCCGAGCGGTTCCTGCAGGAGTGTTGTTTGCTGTTTGGTTGCTACCGTCAGGAGGTTGATGCGGTTTTTGCGATCGGTATAAACTATGGACTTGCTGTCCGGACTCCATTCAAAACGACGGATATACGTATCATTCTTCGTTGTCAGTTGTACCGGTTCGCCGCCTCCGGCCGGCTGTACGTAGAGTTCCGTTTCGCCGGTTACATCCGAGATATACGCTATCTGCGTCCCGTCGGGCGACCCTTGCGCCTGACGGTCGTGCGCACCGGGCGAGCGGGTGATGTTTTTCGTCACGCCGTCTTTGCCGGCCGGCAGGTTGAATACCTCTCCGCGCGCCGTCACGACCAGCCGCTCCCCGTCGGGCGAGAGACTGGCCGCCGTCACGTAAGGGCTTCCTTCCTTGATTTCGCTACGGGCATAAATCAGGTCGGATGTCAGGGTGACGGTTATTTTTTCCGTCTTTTTGCTTGCCGGGTCTAATTTGTACAGGTAACCTCCGTTCTCGAACACGATGAGCCGGCCGTTCGTACTTGGAAACTTCACGTCGTATTCCGTGAAGTCCGTCACTTTTGAAATGGCTTTCGTCTTCGTGTGATAGACAAAGACATTCATGGTACGGTCGCGGTCGGAGAGGAAATAAATTTCCTCTCCGACCCACATCGGAAAAATGTCTTGCGCGTCATTTTTCGTGATATTTTCGACCGACTGAGCTTCGGAATCGTAGAGCCAGACGTCGTCCGCCATTCCGCCCCTGTAATATTTCCATGTACGAAATTCACGCATGACGCGGTTGTATGCCAGCCGTTTCCCGTCCGGCGAGTAGCTGCAGAACCCGCCTTCGGGCAGGGGGAGGGGTTCGGAAAGCCCTCCCTCCCGGTCCACCGTATAGAGCCGGCCGTCGAAACCGCCGCTGATGCGGTTGCGGTAGAGGATGCGGCGGCTGTCCGGCGTCCAGGTCATCACGATGTTGTTCGGCCCCATGCGGTCGCCCAGGTCGTCGCGGCGGTTGGTGGCCGTACAGGTCACGCGCAGCGGTTCGCCGCCGTCTGCAGGAATGACGTATACTTCCGTATTCCCGTCATACTGGCCGGTAAATGCAATCGTTTGCCCGTCCGGTGAAAACCGGGGAAACATCTCGTAACCCACGTGCGAAGTCAACCGCCGGGCTTCGCCTCCCGCCAACGGCGCCCGGTACAGGTCGCCGGCATACGTAAACACCACGTCGCGACCGTTGGTGGTCGGAAAACGCAGTAATCGAGCCTCGTCCGCCGCATTCATCCACAGGGGAAAGGCCATTAAAAAAATACATATTCGTTTCATCATCTTGTTTTTGATTTCCGGAACAAAGATACAATGACAGGCAAGAATATGAGTCAGCTAAATCTTTTTTTTGAGGCGCTGCTTTTATACTGCGCGCGGTATAGTTTTGTGCATAAAGGGGTAGTTAGTAGTTAGTAGCAAGTAGTTAGTAGAGGGCTTTTGGCAGAAAAGCGGCCGTTGGAGGGAAAGGCGTAAAAGTGAGGGTTTGAGCGGACTGCTTCGTCGTATCACAGAACTGCCGGCTACTATTCTACTAACTACTAGCTACTAACTACTAACTACCTGTTTTTGCACAAAACTATACCGCGTGCAGTATATCAGGTTTGTCCACAA
>JAITAY010000291.1 GCA_031283915.1 Tannerella sp. | reverse complement strand
CGCTTTTCGGCAGCAGCGCCACAGCCGATTCGTCCGATTCGCTTTTCACGGCGTTTCAAAATCCTCCGGTTACGGCTAAACCCTTTGTCCGCTGGTGGTGGAACGGGGACAAGGTAACTGCCAAGGAAATTCTTCGCGAACTGGACGTTATGAAAGACGCAGGTATCGGCGGAGTGGAAATCAACCCCATAGCCTTTCCGGGCGGCGACGACCTCGGTATTCCTTCGCTGAAATGGCTCAGTCCCGAATGGATAGAGATGGTGAAGGTAGCGTTGAAAGGAGCCGAAGAACGCGGAATGGTCTGCGACATCATTGTCGGGTCGGGATGGCCCTTCGGAGCGGAGTTCATGCAGGGCGACGAACAGTCGCAACTGATAACTCTGACGTCCCGTAAGGTAAAAGGTCCGGCTGCCGTTACGGTAGAAACGGCTGAACTGTTGAGAGAAGCAGCTCCGGAAGGCATGTCGATGTACAAGGGCGCTACGAGCAAGATTCATTCGATATGTCTTGCCCCTGTGCGGATGGATTCATTCGTTCCGCCGACGTGGTTGACCTTCGATAAGGATAAGGATACAATTAGCGTAAATGTGCCTGAGGGCGAACATGTTTTGTATGCAATGGTAACGGTTACAGGTTTTCAGGCGGTCATCAACGGCGCTCCCGGCGCGGCGGGTCCGGTGTTGAATCACTATAACACTCAGGCTGTGATGAAATTTCTTAACCGCATGTCCGACAATCTTTTTCCTGCAATCAAAGGATTGAAGCCTTTCCGTGCAATGTTCTGCGACAGTATGGAACTCGAAGGCGCTAACTGGTGTTCCGATTTTATCGACGAATTTAGACGGCGCAGAAACTATGACGTAACTCCGTATCTGCCGTTTATACTCTACAAAGTGGGACACATGGGACGTCCGATACAGGGCGCCGAGATTACTCAGCTTTCGGGTGCGGCGCAGGAAGAAGTAGAGCGTGTGCGTTACGACTTTTTCGTTACTTGCATGGAAGTCATGCGCGACCGTTTTCTGATTCCATATACCGAATGGTGTAATAAACACGGATATCAATCGCGGGTACAGACTTACGGACGTGAATTTCATCCGCTGGAAGCCTCGATGAACATAGATATTCCCGAATGTGAAACATGGATTTGGAGTAGCGACGGCAGCGGTAATCGCGACTTTGCAAAGAATCCGACTTACACCAACATCAATAAATTTGTAGCTTCGGCAGCGCATTACGCCAACAAAAAAATAGTCAGCTGCGAAGAATCGACCAACACTTCGGCGGTTTTCAACGCTACTCTGGAACGGCTCAAGATGTCGGGCGACATGAGCAATCTCTCGGGCGTGAATCATTCCATACTTCACGGGTTTAATTATACGCCGCTCGAAGCGCCGTTCCCCGGATGGATACGTTACGGGATGTATCTCAACGAACGGAATCTGTGGTGGGAATATTTCAAACTGTGGGCTGCATACAAGACACGAATTTCTCTGGTATTGCAGGAAACCGAAGCCTTTGCCGATATTGCCGTGCTGCATCCGCTTGCCGATATGTGGACAAAATTCGGAACGCAGCGCGACCCGTTCCCCGAACTGAACTATCCGAAATATCAGTATCATGTGTGGGACGGTATTCATAAAAACGGCAACAGTTGCGACTATACAAGCGAGGCTATCATTCAGCAGAGCGTAGTCGAAAACGGTTTTCTGAAATACAAAAGCCGGAAATATCACACTCTTATCCTGTTGGAAGTAGAAACCATGGAACCCGCCACTGCCGCGGCTCTGGCCGGTTTTGTCAAAAAAGGCGGGAAAGTTATCTTCGTCGGGAAAGAGCCGTTCAAATCGTCGGGACTGAAAAACTATCGGAAAAACGACAAAAAGGTGGCGCAGACAATTACCGATATGAAACGCGCCAATCCGACGAATGTATTCACCGTGAATGCTCCGGGCGACGACGTTGTGGCTTGGTTCAGGGATGTGCAACAGCAGTGCGGCGTCAAACCGTACATGCGCATTGACCGTCCCAACGCATACGTCAGCCAAATACGTCAGACGGGCAAGGACAGGGATATTTTCTTTGTCTGCAACCGAAGTTCCGACGAACGTTTCGTTATCAAAGCCGAATTTCCGGATGCAAAAGGCTATCCATGGCTGTGGAATGCGGAAACGGGCGAACGCTATCGCTATCCGAACAGTTCGGGCAACACGCTGACTGTTGACCTTCCTCCGGCAGCATCGCAACTCATTGTGTTCGACACAGCCGGCGAAGGCGCGGACGCTCCCGAACTGCCTGCCGAAACCGCAGGCATGGAACTGACAGGCTGGAATTTGCGTATGGAACATATCAACGGTACCGCGCAGGAACTGCAGCTGCAAACTTTGACAGACCTCGCCGCCGACGAAAAAACGCGTTCGTTTGCCGGACGTCTTTTCTACAAAAAGATGCTGAACGACAACACGTCTTCATTCAACTGGCTCGACCTTGGAAAGGTTTACGGGGTATCGGAGGTAACGGTTAACGGCGAAAAACTCGGCTGTCAGTGGTATGGCAGACATCTGTACCGGATTCCGGAACATTTGGTTAAAGCCACTTCAAAAATTATAGAGGTGAAAATAACCACTACTCTGGGTAATTATTTCAAATCGAATCCGGAAAACAAAACCGGTCACGGATGGACACGCGGACAGGCATGGCAACCTGTGGGAATGCTCGGTCCTGTTAAATTGCTGTAAAACTGTTTGCCGGAAAAAATTGAAATCCATTTTCTAAAATTTTAAAGTTATTTTAAAAAGTGAATGAGACAGGGTTTAACTCTGCCTCATTCTATTTTCAGGAATCATTACGCAATAAGTTGCTCGCCGTATATAATCGGAAAGTTTATACTTCCCGAATTTGCTATGATATAAAATGAGTAATATAATATGAGTTATGGAAATGATCATTTGAGATATTTGTAAT
>JAITAY010000150.1 GCA_031283915.1 Tannerella sp. | reverse complement strand
CAGGAAAAGAAGACCACTTCGGTCGACACCGGCAAGCGGAGCAAAGACGGTAAACCTGTTTTCCGGGTAAAGGAGCATGTTGTAACCGATAAGCATTTCCAGCCGGATACGGCGGCTATCATTTTTGCACTTACTAACCGTGAACCGGAGAAATGGAAAAACCGCGTCAACAGCGAACTGACGGGCAAGGATGGGAAAGATTTGAGTTTTCCCGCTTTTCTGATTGAGAGTGGAGTAATACCGGACAATGAAAACAGGTGAGACGGTACGGGAGAAAGGCATTGAAACCGTAAATGCATGGAGAATCGACTGGAACAGGTTCGTGAACGAGGCTTTCGGTGTGTCGCTTGACCGCGAGCAGCAGGAAATTCTTTCTGCCGTACAGACACATCAACTTGTTTCCGTTGCATCCGGTACGGCACGGGGAAAGGACTTTGTCGCCGCCTGCTCCGCGCTTTGTTTCCTGTATCTTACACCACGCTGGAACAGGGTAAAAGAGTTGATAGAGAATACAAAGGTAGCATTGACGGCTCCAACTGACAGGCAGGTTAAGAATATCATGATGCCGGAAATATCCCGCCTGTATCACCGTGCATACATGCGAGGTCTCGGTTTGCCGGGCAAGCTGAACGCTTACGACATCCGTACCGGTAGCGAGGAATGGTTTCTTACCGGATTCAAGGCCGACGAACACCATCAGGAAGCGTGGTCGGGATTTCATGCCGTACATACCATGTTTGTTGTTACTGAAGCGAGCGGTATACCGGATGCCATCTTTGATGCAATAGAGGGCAATTTGCAGGGGGATAGCCGCCTTTTGATAGTGTTCAATCCGAATACGTCTGTCGGTTATGCGGCCAAAAGCCAAAAATCGGAGCGATGGAAAAGATTCCGGCTAAGCAGCCTGACAGCGCCGAATGTGATTGAGCGCAAAACATCCATCCCCGGACAGGTCGATTATGAATGGGTAAAAGATAAAGTAAAAGAGTGGTGTACACCTGTTTCGGAAGTTGAAGTTTCGGGGGAAACGGACGATTTTCTTTTTGAGGGCAGATGGTATCGCCCGGAAGACCTTTTTCGCGTGAAGGTGCTCGGCAAATTCCCGAAGGTAGACGAAGATGTCCTTGTTCCCGAACAGTGGATAGAATCTGCGCGGGAACGCTGGCGCAAATTCAGCGGTGCATCTTCCGGCATCCGGCGTCTGGGGGTGGACGTAGCCGGAATGGGTCGGGATTCGTCGGTATACTGCGACCGTCACGGGAACCGCGTGCTGTCCTTCCGTAAACGCAATTCCGGCGGTGTGGCCGACCACATGCGCGTAGCCGGAGAGGTTACGGACTTTTTGCGGACAAACAAAGAGGCCGTTGCCATGATAGACACCATCGGCGAAGGGGCGGGTGTATTTTCCCGTCTGGTCGAACTCGGATATGCCAACAACGAAAACAAGATATTGTTTACGGGGAAAGGCGTAGCTTTAAGCTGCAAGTACAGCGAGGCGGCAAAAGATGTCAAAGGGAATGAATTGAAAGATATAACGGGTCAGTACAGTTTCGTCAACATGCGTGCATACCTTTACTGGTGCGTCCGCGACTGGCTGAACCCGAAAAACAATACCGGCGCCATGCTTCCTCCCGGTGGAACGCTGGGACACGAAGCGGGCGAAATAAAATGGAACTTCCGCAGCGACGGGAAAATCGCAATCGAGCCGAAAGAGGACACAAAAAAGCGTCTTGGATTCAGTCCGGACGAATTTGACGCACTGGCAAATACGTTTTATCCCGTATACATGCGAAAGCCGGTAGACATATCGCGATTAGCGAAATATGCATATTAATAAAAACTTAAGATAATGGCAAGAACACTGGAGGAAATTCTGTCGGGAACGCCTGAAGAGGTGATAAAGGAACTGCAAACAAAGTCCGTCGAACTCCCGGCATGGGACGATCTGCAAAAGCAGTATGACCCGAATGAACACGAGGTGATGGATACGGGTAAATATCCGGATGTGGCAAGCGACGATGGCGGGCTGGAGAATGTGACAAGAATAACGCTTGATTTGCAGCGTCTGGCCGTCAAGCGTACGACGGAGCTGTGTTTCGGTATTCCCGTAAAGCGGATTTACACCCCGCAGACCGACGGCGAGAAAGAAGTGGCAAAAGCGATTGAGGCGATATTGAAGCGCAACCGCATCGAATCGGTCAATATAGAGCGCGGCAATATGCTGTTTGCGAGTTGCGAGGTTGCCACGATATGGTTTGCGACCGAAGAACCCAACACGCTGTACGGTTTTGAAAGCAAACTGAAATTGCGCTGCCGCAATTATTCTCCCATGCAGGGAGACAGTATTTATCCGATGTTTGACGAAACGGGCGACATGGTTGCCCTGTCGTTCGGATACAAGCGCAAGGAAGGCGATGCGGATGTGGAATACCTCGATGTGTATACGGCCGACAAACATATCCGTTACAGGAATGACGGCAGTTGGGCAGAGGAACTTTCCGAACAGTCTGCCATCGGGAAAATCCCGGCTGTGTATTGCTGCCGCCAGACACCTGTATGGGAAGATACGACAAATATTGTCAACGAAATTGAATGGGCGCTTTCCCGGAACGGGAATTACCTGCGTAAAAACAGCAGGCCGGTACTCGTGCTGTTTGCTGATGAAGATCTCCCGTTCAATCAGGAAAAAGACGAAAAACAGGAATTTAGAACAGTCGGACAGTACCCGAAAGGGTCTGATTTGCGTTATGTGACGTGGGAACAGGCTGTTGAGAATCTGAAATTCTATATCGGGGAGCTTCGGCAATCGTTCTTTACCCAACTGCAATTGCCGGACTGGAGTTATGAGAATATGAAAACGACACCCATGTCCGGCGAGGCACGCAAGCAAATGTTTATCGACGCTCAACTGAAAGTAAAAGACGAATCTGGTCGTCTGCTGGAAATGCTCGACAGGGAAATCAACGTCATTAAGGCGTTTCTGAAAATCATGATGCCGCAACGGGTGAAAGATATTGATGCCTTGCAGGTCGAAACGGCAATAACTCCCTTTGCCATCAACGATGATAAGGAACTTATTGCCAATCTTATGACTGCTACCGGCGGGAAGGCGATCATATCACAGCGGGAAGGAATCGAAAGCCTGGGATGGTCGGCAGATGCGGATGAAACCATGCGGCAGATACTGGAAGAAAGCAATCTGGATTCATTTGAAGTGAAAATATAATCAATCAACTATATGAAGTCAAAAGAACTCGATAGCACGTCTGAGAGCCGGGTTCATAAAGCGGTTTATGGGGATTCAACGCCGGAGAGCAGGCCAGCGATTCGGCCGGAGAGTAAAAGAGCGGCTAAAAGATGGACGGACTGGGAGATAAGCCGGCTGAGGTGCATGAAGGATTCGGGTATGGACGTTGCAGCGATCAGCCTGAAGCTTGAGCGAAGCAGGGCGGCTGTGGCCATAATGCTGGGCAAGCAGCGTATGAAGGAAAACGGGCTGGCGGATGAGGTGATTAAGGACGGTAAGGACAATAAGGACGGCAGAAGGGCGACGTCTGGTAAAAAGAAATACGGACATCGCCTGGATGGCCGTAATCGCCAGTTATATGAAGATAAGTTTATCAGTGGGGCATATTGAACTGAAAATGAAAGAATCTTTTGAAGAGGATAGAAGCAAACCCGTTTCCGCGTCAAAGAAGACGGCTAAGAAGTTTACGGTGCATCAATTTGAACCGGTCATCTATCCGCGTAAATTGTGGATATGCATTTCGCATGACGGTGTCGCGTTAAATGGAATGTTTCTCCATTACGAAACCAAAGAGTTAATGCGATTTGAAGAATACGATATAAAAAGCAAAGAGGCGCTTGTTTTTCCGGTCATTGACAGGAGAAGCGATTACGCTGGCGTCCTAATTGTCTTCACGAAAAGGAAATACATGACCTGCAAGACCATTGCCCACGAAGCCGTACACGCGGCAGGTTATATATTTCAGCACATTGGACAGAAAATAGACTTCGACGAATCTTTTGCTTTCTTAACCGGTTGGATAGCCAACTGTTGCTGGATAATAAGAAATGGCAAAGCCGAATAAATACGACATCCAGCATTTTCGCAATCTTGGTTTGACCGAAAAGCAGATTGAAAAGATTTACGACATGGCTCTTAAGGAAGCCGCCGCTATCGGCGCGTCCATACATGAATTTAATCCGGACAAACCGTTTTCTTTTGCCGACTATCCACAGACCAAAGCACGTATCGACAAATTGACTAAAGAGCTTCAAAAGAAAGTCGAAACGGTGATCGTGAACGGTGTGCGTTCCGGCTGGACGCTGGCCAACAATAAAAACAGCGAACTTTCCCGGCAGGTATTCGGGGAGAATGTCGGCAAATTGACGAAGGAGCAGTATAGCAGGTATTTCAACAACAACGACAGGGCATTGGAGGCGTTTGTCGAACGAAAAACAAACGGATTGAACCTGTCCGACCGCGTATGGAACTACACCAGCCAGTTCAAGTCGGAGATTGAAATGGGGCTTGATTTGGGCATCCGCGACGGGCTTCCGGCAGCGGAAATGGCACGCGACTTGAAACAGTATCTCAATGAACCTGACAGGCTTTACAGGCGTTTCCGGTTCAGAGACGAAGATGATAAAGACGGCAACAGGGTATATTCAAAAAAATGGAAACGGCGGATATTCGACGAAGGAACGCAGAAGTATAAGTTTGTGGATGTGGACATTAATGCCTATAATCCCGGCCGTGGCGTATACCGCAGCAGCTATAAAAATGCGCTTCGTCTTGCCCGCACCGAAAATAACATTGCTTACCGGACAGCCGACCATTTGCGCTGGCAGCAACTGGATTTTGTTGTCGGCGTCGAGATACGCCTGTCGAACAATCATACGCTGAACGGGAAGGCATTCACGGATATATGCGACGACCTGCAAGGCAAGTATCCGAAGGATTTCAAGTTTACGGGCTGGCATCCGGCATGTCGCTGTTTTGCCATTCCCATTTTGAAAACGCAGGATGAACTCTTGCAGGACGAGGAGTTAATCATGAACGGGGAGGAACCGGGGACGCACAGCGTAAACGAAGTAAGGGATGTGCCGGAAGATTTCAAAAAGTGGGTTGCGAAAAATGCGGACAGGATACAGGCGGCAGAAGAACGGGGAACGCTGCCGTACTTTTTAAAGGACAATAAGGATTTCACAAGTATCCCGGATAAAAGCCTTTCCGTTGGAGAGTTCAATACAGTCGGGGTAAACAGTTCCATGAACGCGATAAGGGATATAAACAACATCAGTAATGATGAAGTGATAGACGTGTTGATGTCCTTTGCAAAAGACAATCCCGATTTATTTAACGGGGAATTAAAATCTGTTGCCATCACCAAGTCGGCAAATGAATATATGAGCATTGAACGCCAATACCGATTGGGAGCAGGCGACAGAATATTCGACAGAGGCAATGTGCTTTATATCTCGGATAAAAATATCGGTGGATTCAATCCATTGTCTGAATTTAAAGGGGCTTTAAACGCCATTAAAAACGGAAATGATTTGACATTCAAACAGGAATATGCTGTTGAAAGTGTGTGGCATGAATTTTTACATGCAAAAGCAAAAGGATGGAGCAATATAAACAACAGGACATCCCAATTGAATAAATCAATGGAGGTAGCCAATCAGTTTTGTGCCCGACGATCTTATATTCCGTTTTTGGAAAGCCTGGGCGGAAAATCGACACACTCCGCAGATATAATCACAAAAGGGTTTGGATACAGAAACGAACTGGACAATTTCAATCTGATGATTGACACGCTGAAAATAGACAAATCAAAACTCTACGACTTTCTCAGTGATAAAACAACAAATACAAAATACGAAGATATTTTTGGGGAATTGACGGGGTATATCAGCAAGGAGTCCGGGATAGGGAAATCGAAAATAAATAAACTTATTGAAAAACTGGACATTTCGGATTTTCAATTCAAGAAACAGTTATTAAAATCCGCCAAGTAGATTTAATTTATCCTGCCTGCGTTGCGGGTCTTTCATTTGAAGTGCATATTTATATGCTTTCTTCATATCGCGCCTGTTAAAATAAAGTGATGATATATGCATTTTTAGCGTATCATAATCGGGCGGAACACTTTCATCTTCAATCAAATCTTTAATATATCCTTCTCGTGTCCGCCAAGGGTCTTTCGGGTCACTGAAAAAATCGTCAAGCTCTTTCTCCGTAATATTGTGGTCAAATATAGTTTCTACTTTCTCCATAATGCTTTATTTACTGCGCAAATATACGAATTTTTACGCAAGCGGGAACTGTCATATCGTGA
>JAITAY010000144.1 GCA_031283915.1 Tannerella sp. | reverse complement strand
GTTTTTCCAATTCCCCTGCGATTTCGGACAAGGCGGTGAAAGTACATCCGCTTTTGTGGGGACTCCCGTTGATTAACACTACATTCATGTTATTGCTATTTAATTGAAAGGCAAAGATAAGTATAATCCCGACGAAAGACAAAATTTACAGACAGAACCACTGACCGTATGCTATACGGTGCGCGGTACAAAAAACAGCTTTGTCCCTGTAAAAAGACGGTGTGAAAAACGTCATTGGTTCAATGTTTTGCCCCAATTCCGTTTTCACACCGTCTGTCTCTTTAACGCCTGAAATCCGAAAAGCAAACGCCGCCGTTAAATCGGAGGTTCGGCCAGCGACGGATTACGCTGCATCTCCTGGGAACAAATCGGGAAATACAGGTCTTTTTCTGCAAACGTCTTTCCCCACGGGTTTTGCGCCCCGATCAGGTTGACAAACGTAAACCGTCCGCCCGCAACCGCCGGATACATCCGGGTACGGGTAATATCGTTCCAGATTTTATTTTCAAAAATGAACTCGCGAATTTTTTCCGTCCAGACTTCCCGGATGAAATCGTCTTTCGACAAAGCCAACAGTTCGGCCTTGATTTGGTCTTTTGTTCTGTTCAGCGACGCCCGTGCTTCGATTTCCGCCAAATATCCGGCAGCCTCGTCCGTAACGCCCGAAGTCCGGGCAATGGCTTCCGCTGCAATCAGATACATTTCCGCCAGACGGTAATGCACCTGGTCTTTCCCGGAACGGCGCGTATCCAACAGCGCTTCTTCCTCGAACCAGAAGTAGGGACGCTTGCCATTCAGGTCGCGGACAGTCCCTGCATTGGCGCCTTTTTGCTGCGTATAGGCAGAATGGAAATACTGCCCTTCCTGATAGCGGAGGTCGTTCGTCTTGTCGTACGCATCGTGCAGCGCCCCGACGGGGTCATACACAAAGCAGGTAATGCTGTACGTAAACTCGCCCCAGGTCGAAGCCTCGCTCGGCAAAGCGTAAGTCGGCCGCCATCCTCCGTCGGAAACAGTCGCATTATATTCAACCGTATACAGATATTCTTTCTCATTGTCCGAGGTACGCAGGATGTTGTAGGCGCTTTGCCTTTCCTTGTTCACGTGCCGAATCAGTTCGTAATTGGGATCGCCAATCAGTGTCTTGGCGACCCGCGCAGCTTCGGCATATTTGGATACGTCGTTCACCGGATAACCGGCCATATTGAGATAAACGTCCGCCAGTAAGGCCGATACGCTGCCTTTTGAAATCCTGAAACCGTTCTGAGGCATCGGGACGTCGGCCAGGCCGCCATTGTTCAATGCATCTTCCAACTCTTCCACGATGAAGGCATACACTTTGGCTTCGGTCGACCGGGGTACATACAACTTATCCGGCGATTCGTATGGTTCTTTGATAATCGGCACGGCGCCAAACATTTTTACCAGATAAAAATAATTCAACGCCCTGAAGAATCTGGCTTCCGCAATCAGCCGTTTTTTCTCGACTTCGCTTAATCCGGGACAGCCGGGCAGGTATTTGACGGCAAAATTGGCTTCGCGCACAATGGCCTTGTAGGTCGGTTCCCAGATGCCCTGCAACTGCGAATTGCTGACATTGGCGTCCACATCCAGATTCTGACAGTATTGTACGAAGATTTCCTGGCCTTTATACAGATTGTCGAAAAATCCGGATTTGTATCCGCCATACGCGATGTTAGGCCCCATGTAGGCGCTTCCGGCATTGTAATAAGACGGGAAACCGTTGCGGTACAGTATATTTACGGAGGCGTAGCCATCCGCGGCCGATGCAAAGAAGGCCGACGTGGAAATGGAACTTCTCGGATTTTCTTCCAGAAAACGTTCGCAGGAAACTATTCCCAGCACACATGCTGCTAAAACTAATATCTTTTTCATTTCATTTCTATTTAAAACGTTGACAATTTAAAAACCGAGATTCAGGCCTAACGAATAACTTCTGGCGCGGGGATATTCGAAGAAGAAAATATTCTGCCCGAAACGCGCCGTATTTGATGCCCCTTCCGGGTCGTAGCCCTTGAAGTCTTTGGAATGGATAAGGAATGCATTACTGACGCTCAAGTTCAATCGCAGTTTTTTCAGATTCCACTTTTTCAGCAACTGGTCGTTAAACGTGTATCCTAACTGAATCAAACTTCCCCGCAGATAGGAACCGTCGGATACCCAGTGGGAGTCCGAGTTGCTGTTCTGTCCCGAATAGTTCTGCTGGCGCACCTGCTGAACCATGGTATTCTGCCTGTCCGGCCGCCATGCGTCATGCAGCGCACCGGCCATTACGTTGGCAATGCCGGTGCGGTCTTCGGTCGAGTGGAGAAATAACTGCCATGAATCTACTCCGGTAACGAATTGCATGTCAAGCAGCAAATCAAAATTGTCATAACTGAATTTGTTGATGAAACTGCCTGTAAGATCAGGCAAGCCATGACCGATGATTTCCCTGTCTTTCGACCGTTTGGCCTCTCCGGGCACGGCGCCCACCTTGGCGGCTTCTTCCGCTTCGTCCGTTCCCCAGGTACCCAGTCTCCGGTAACCGTAGAACGACGACAGCGGCTCGCCCGCCCGCAAGATGATATTCCCGCCTACGAAACCGGGATCGGTAATGATGTCTTCGTTGTTTTCGCCCAGCTTCTTGATTTCATTCCGGTTGTAGTTCAGGCTCAGGGTCGTCTCCCACGAAAACTTCCTGTTCGAATAATTGACGGTATTGACCAGAAAATCAATTCCCCGGTTGTCTACTTGTCCGATATTGTCCATTACGCTGGTAAAACCGGTAGCGAAAGGCAACGGACGGCTCAGCAACAGGTCTGTTGTTCGCTTGTAATAGTAGTCCAGTTCCAGATTTACCCTGTTTTTAAACAGGTTGACGTTGATCCCCGCATCGAACTGGTCTGTCTTTTCCCATTCAAGATCGGGATTCGGCATCCGCGACATTTCGCTCGACGGTACCCGTACGCCATTGATGAGTACTGTCTCCGACGACATGGTGGCCAGTGTGGAATATACGTCGATTTCCGAATTGCCGGTACGTCCGTAGCTGGCATGCACTTTCAGGTTGTCCAGCCACGCAGATGTCCCTTTCATAAAGGGTTCGTTCGTAAGAATCCATCCCAGGCCGGCCGACGGAAAGGTACCGTATTTCGTATTCGCACCAAACCGCGAAGACCCGTCGACACGCAGCGTGGCGGTAAGCAGGTATTTGTCTTTCAGGCTGTAACTCACTCTGCCGAAATAGGAATTCATCGCCCACCGTTCCCAGTTCGACGTGGGTGCGCTCGGCGTAGTTCCGGCTCCAAGATTGTCGTAGCCGTAGAAATTCGTACTGAATCCTTCCACGTTCCCGGTATTTTCCGAAGTCTCGGTATATTGCGACCAGCTCATACCCAGCGTCCCGTTAATCCGGTGGATATCGTTAATCAGCTTATTGTAGCTCAGGTACGTCTCTTCCTGCCAGTAAAGCCGTTCACCGTGATACATGCTCGCCCTGCCGTTCGGAGCGGAAATGTTGATCAAATCATTCGGATCATAATTCTTGTTGCTCCGGACATTTGCATCGACACCCACCTGAGTGCGAAGGTCTAAACCGTCTGCCAGGTGAAATACAAAAGCCAGATTCCCGAAAATCTTTGTACGGTAACGGTTTCTTTTCCGGGTCATCAACTCATGTACCGGATTGGCCATTGCTTCCAAACCGTAGTTCAGCTGATTTCCCGTAAACTGCGAGTTTGACCATGTCCCGTCAGGGAATTTGACGGGGAAGACGGGCGGCATTTCAAAAATGGTACGCCGTGCCGTCTGTCCGCCTCCGGTGTCGTCTATCCCGTTCATCCACGTATGGTTGACTTCCACGTTGGAATTGACCGTCAGCCACCTTGCCGGATTGGCGTCGTAAACCATCTTGGCGTTTAAACGCTTGCTATAATTGTTGAGCATGATCCCCTCTTCGTCCGTATAGTTGATAAATGCCCCTGTGGAAGAAAGTTTGTTTTGCTGCTGAATGCTCAACTGATGGCTGTGTGAAATCGCATCGCGTGTAGTTTCCTCCTGCCAGTCGGTATCATACAGCGGATTGCCGTTCGAATCGAAAATCTTCGGATCGGAACGGTTCGGTTTCAGACCGACGTTGGGCGAGCTGGGGTTATACCATCCGATATTGGCGAAGCCGAGTTCTTCCACTTCCATAAATTCTTCGGCGTTCAACAACCGTATCTTTTTCGCCATGGTATTCACCTTAATCCATCCGTCGTATGAAACGGCAATACCTTCCGAATCCGTTCCCCGCTTCGTTGTCACCAGAATCACGCCGTTAGCGCCCCGGGCGCCGTAGATGGCCGTAGCCGAGGCATCTTTCAAGACCTCCATCCGTTCGATATTGTTCGGATTGATGTAATAAAATTCGTTCATCTGCACCCCGTCCACCACATACAGCGGGTCTGAACTGGTATTGATGGAGTTCACGCCGCGGATGATAACTCTCGGCCCGGTTTCATCGACTCCGGCCGGGTTGCCCGTGTTAACGAAAATGTTCACTCCGGCCACTTTCCCTTTCAATCCCTGCAAGGCATTGAATGCAGGTGCCGCCAGAAGATCATCGGCCGTTGCCACGCTGATGGAACCGGTCACATCCGATTTCCGCTGAACGCCATACCCTACGACAACCAGTTCTTCCAGCTGCCTGATATCCTCTGCCATTTGCACATGGATGACTGTTTCGGCGCCAACCGTTATTTCCTGTTCCAAATATCCTATATAGCTGAACACCAATACGGCGTTCGTCTTCGGCACATCAATGGAATATGCACCTGAAAAATCCGTTATCGTTCCCAAGGATGTTCCTTTCACCTTGATATTTACCCCGATCAACGGCTCGAATGCCTTGTCCGTGACCACGCCGGTCACTCTGGATGTCTGCTGAGCGCTGCCGGTATCGGCAAATACTTCGTTCACATTACTTCCAAATATGATAATGGCGAAAGTCAAAACACATGCGCTTTTTTGCAAATCCGCAAAAAAATTCTTTCTGTAAAACATATCACTTTTCACTTTTAATTTAAATCGGTTCTGTTTATCGTTAATGTAACAGTCCGCAGGGGTGAATAGTTTTATATGACTATCAAAGTATATACTGCGCGCGGGAAGATTTTGCGCAAAAACAGGCGTTGTTAATGGTTAATGATTAATGGTTATACTGCACGCGGTATAGTTTTGTGCAAAAACAGGCAGTTAGTAGCTTTGCTACATGTCCGGCACGTCTCCGGACTTTCCCGATAGACTTCCGGGAATCCCCAATAAAACTCCGGAATACCTGAATAAAGTTTCCGAATACCTCAATAAACCTCCGGGAAGGTCTGGTATTACACGAAAATAGAATGGGTTATATATAAGGTTTTTGCAATGTTGTTACACAAGAGATAGGAGATAGTAGAATAGTAGTCGGTAGCTCTGTGATACGACAAAGTGGTCCGCTTAAACCCTCACTTTTACGCCTTTCCCTCCAACGGCCGCTTGCCTGCCAACCGCCCTCTACTTACTACTAACTACCAGCTACTAACTACCCCTTTATGCACAAAACGATACCGCGCGCAGTATAACTACCTGTTTTTTTCCATGCTTCCTCCCTTTTCGAAATAGCCGAACGCCATGCAAACCCATAAAAAAATATAAAAATCATCCCGGTATTCGTCGTGCGAACGGTGAATGTAATTATTTTGGTACTTTTGCGAGAATTTTGTTGGCTATTCGGGTAAAATACATTTCGAATTGCCATTTATATCACCAAAATCTTATTATTTTGACAGAATGAAAAAAGTAGAAGCAATTATTCGCAAGACGAAATTCGATGAAGTCAAGGAGGCGCTTTTGGACGCCGACATCGAATGGTTTTCTTATTATGATGTGCGCGGTGTCGGCAAGACCCGTCAGGAACGGATTTACCGCGGCGTGGTGTATGACACCAGTTATATTGAACGGACGCTGCTCACCATTGTGGTGCGTGACGTCAACGTGGAGCGTACGGTAGAGGCGATTTTGAAGACCGCCCGAACCGGTGAAATCGGCGACGGACGTATTTTTATTTCTCCGGTGGACGATTCCGTGCGGATACGTACCGGGGAGCGGGGAGATATCTCATTGTATGATGCAGATAAAAAGTGATGCAAGCATGTTTGTTTTACTGCTAAATTTTGCAAGTCATGAAAAATAAATGGATTTATCTCACGGGGTTATTGTTTATGTTCCTGACAGCGCCGGCCGGACTGGCAGCGCAGGAAACATCGGGCGGCGCGGCTGCACTGGACAGCGGAAATACGGCATGGATGATCGTCTCCACCATTCTGGTGATGTTCATGACCATTCCGGGACTGGCTTTGTTCTACGGCGGACTGGTACGCCAGAAAAACTTGCTGAGTATCATCATGCAATGTCTTGTCCTGGCCGGCGTCATCTCCGTTCTTTGGTTTGCCTTCGGCTACAGCTGGGTGTTTGGTGTCGCTTTCATGCAGGACGGCAATCCGCTGGGATTCTTTATCGGCGGATTTGACAAGCTGTTTTTGCACGGAATCGGTCTGGATACCCTCTTCGGCCCAAATATTCCCGAAACCCTGTTCGCTCTGTTCCAGTGCATGTTTGCCATCATCACGCCGGCATTGATTATTGGCTCCTTTGCCGAAAGGGTCAAGTTCTCGGGTTATTTGCTGTTCATTGTCCTGTGGTCGATCATCGTCTACAATCCACTGGCACACTGGGTATGGGGTGGCGGATGGTTACAGACCATGGGTGCAATCGACTTTGCCGGCGGTACCGTGGTACATGTCAACGCCGGTATTTCAGCCCTGGTCATGGCGATCCTGATAGGAAAAAGAAGGGGTTACACGCCCGGACGTCCCACCGCCCCCCACAATGTGACATTCGTCTTTCTCGGCGCCGGGTTCCTGTGGCTGGGGTGGTTCGGATTCAACGCAGGGAGTGGACTGGCGGCTGACGGACTGGCGGCCAATGCCTTCCTGGTGACGCACATGGCTACGGCTGTAGCTGTTGTCGTCTGGATTATCATTGACTGGATACGGAACAAAAAACCGACCATCGTCGGCGCCAGCACGGCCGCCGTGACCGGGCTGGTGGCCATCACGCCGGCCGCCGGAACCGTCGATATCCTGGGGGCTATGGCCATTGGAGCCACTTCCTCGATTGTCTGCTTCTTCATGGTGGCTGTGGTAAAAGAAAAACTCGGATACGACGATTCGCTGGACGCTTTCGGCGTGCACGGGATAGGCGGTGTCATCGGTTCCATCCTGACGGGTGTCTTTGCTACGCGGGCGATATCCGGCCCGGAGGGGCCGCAGGGTGCGTTGTTCGGCGACTGGAACCAGCTCTGGATTCAGTTTGCGGCAACGATCGTCACCGTCTTGTACAGCGCCATTCTCACCACCCTTCTGTTCTTTCTTGTGGATAAAACGGTGGGCGTACGGGTATCGCCGCGTGTGGAAGAAGAAGGTCTGGATATTTATGAACACGGCGAAACAGCCTATAACTGACGGCTTACGTTCTCTGTACTGAGTTAGCGCTCTAACTGCACAGACTTGTAAAACACGGAGACACGGCGTACACGGAGCACACGGAGGCATACAGCGGAAAAAATCTCCGTGTTCTCTGTGTTTCCGTGTTTCAATGATTCAGCAGTATTTATTCCAAAAAGATTTACCCGACCGTTTACGATAACGAAAAAAACAGTTACTTTGCAGCTCAAATTCAAATGCGAAAAATATGCAAATTCATCATTCCGTTTATCCGAAAGAGCGCATCCGTCTGGGGGTACTGTGTTTTTTTCTTATGCAGGGACTGTGTTTTTCCACCTGGGCTAGCCGTATCCCCGACGTCAAGGCGGTTTTTGCGGCAGACGATATTTTGTTCTGGAGCTGGATCCTGTTTTTAATTCCCGTAGGAAAATTTATTGCCCTTCCGCTGGCCGGTTGGCTGGTTTCCCGGCTGGGGAGCCGCCTCATGGTGCAGGTCAGCGTACTGGGATATGCCGCCGCACTGTTTTCAATCGGTACCGTTTCAAATGTGTACCTGTTGGGCGGCTGTCTGTTCGGATTCGGCGTATGCTGGAATTTGTGCGACATTTCGCTGAATACGCAGGGTATAGGCATTGAGCGGCTGACGGGTCGTCCTTTCATGGCGACCTTTCATGGCGGCTGGAGCCTGGCGGCCTGTGCCGGAGCGTTGCTTGGCTTTTGGATGATTGTGTGGGGCGTTTCGCCTTTTCGGCATTTTTCAATTGTTGCGGCGGTGATTGTGCTGGGTACGTTTTTCGGACGGAAGTATTTGCAGAAAGATGTTGAACCGGCACGGGCAGACGAAAAAGAGGGAAAAGAGCCTCCTGCCCTGTGGCGTTTTGTCCGTAAACCGGAATGGCTGCTCCTTGAACTGGGATTCGTCAGTTTGTTTGCGCTGATTGTGGAAAGCGCCATGTTCGACTGGAGCGGCGTTTACTTCAAGTCGGTCATTCAGGCGCCGGATTCGCTGCAAATCGGATTTCTGGCGTTTATGGTCATGATGACTGCCGGACGTTTTCTGACCAACTATGCCTACGGCAAACTGGGTAAACAGAAAGTATTGCAGCTGGCCGGTTTCCTGATCTTCTGCGGCTTCTTTCTCTCGGCCCTGCCGGGCGGAATGATGACTTCCATGACGGCGAAAGTGGCGGTCATTTCCGTGGGATTCATGCTGGTTGGCCTGGGCATCTCCTGCATGGTGCCGACGGTATACAGTCTGGTCGGCGCCAAATCCGGAACGCCCGTCGGCATTGCGTTGACGATTCTGTCGAGCATCGCTTTCGCCGGTTCCCTGATTGCGCCGCCACTGATAGGGCTGGTGTCCAAAACGTTCAGCCTGCCACATGCTTACATGCTCGTTGGGTTGCTGGGGCTTTGCATCCTGTTGATGACTACTTTTTGCAAGGCATTTAAGAACTGAAATTTATCCTATTCTACAAGGCGATGGAACAAAATATCTGGATTCCTTTTTTACTGAGTTTGTTTGCCGGGCTGGCAACCGTTATCGGCAGTCTGATTGCTTTTTTGTCAAACCGCACCAATCGACGGTTGCTTTCCTTTTCCTTGGGACTGTCTGCCGGCGTGATGATTTATGTCTCTTTTGTGGAATTACTGGCCGAGGCGCAGAAGACGCTGATGGAGGTGGCCGGTCAGAAACCGGGTCAATGGATGACCGTCGCCTGTTTTTTCGGCGGGATTCTGTTGATCGGCATCATCGACAAGCTGGTACCGTCGTTCGAGAACCCGCATGAAGCGAGGGCGCTGGAGGACATGCAGGCATCACCGTCGAAGGAAGAAAAACTGATGCGGATGGGTGTGATGACCTCATTAGCTATTGCTATCCACAATTTTCCGGAAGGGATCGCCACTTTCATGGCCGCGCTGGAGAATCCGGCGCTGGGGATTGCCATTGCGGCAGCCATCGCCATACACAATATCCCGGAAGGAATTGCCGTGTCCATACCGGTATTTTATGCGACCGGCAACCGGAAAAAAGCGTTTTGGTTTTCTTTCTTCTCAGGCATTGTCGAACCTGTCGGCGCGGTAATCGCCTACCTCTTCCTGATGCAGTTCACCTCGCCGGCGTTGATGGGTTGCGTCTTTTCAGCCGTGGCCGGCATCATGGTTTTTATCTCGCTGGATGAGTTGCTGCCCGCCGCCCATGAATATGGCGAACATCACATCGCCATTTATGGATTAGTCGTGGGAATGGGGGTTATGGCGGTCAGTCTGGGATTGCTTTAGGAAAACCGTTCGTCCGCAAATCATTGAATCATTGAAACACGGAGACACGGCGCACACGGAGATGTGTTCTTTGTTATTCTCCCGTGCCGCCGGTGCATTTCCGGAGGGCTTACAATAGCTATTGTAAGGAGCGATCGTAAAGCCTGTAGCAGACGGCCTCACTTCTATTTTTTTCTCTTGAAAGATTCATGTTTTCCTTTTTTTCTGAAATGAAACTACGGCTGCAAAGATATACGGGTGTTTTTGTGCCATTCCTGCGAAATAATTTTCTGCGAAAAAGGAGTGCCCTGCGAACTTTTTTATGTACATTTGCGGCGAAAAAACGAAAAAAACGAAATTTATGTCAGTTGCAATAACATCCGACAGCACCTCCCGCAAAGTGACGACGCACCGGCTGATAGAGATGAAACAGCGTGGCGAGAAGATTTCCATGCTCACGGCCTACGATTATTCGATGGCCAAAATCATTGACCGGGCGGGCATGGACGTGATTCTGGTGGGCGATTCGGCGTCGAACGTGATGGCCGGAAACGTGACCACACTCCCCATCACGCTTGATCAGATGATTTACCACGGCAAATCGGTCATGAAAGCCGTCAAGCGTGCGCTCGTCGTCGTAGACTTGCCGTTCGGCACCTATCAGGGCAATTCGAAGGAGGCGCTCTGTTCGGCCATCCGCGTGATGAAGGAGACGCACGCCGACTGCATCAAAATGGAGGGCGGCGCGGAAATACGCGAGTCCATCGAACGGGTACTGTGCGCAGGCATCCCCATCATGGGACATCTGGGGCTTACGCCGCAGTCCATCAATAAATTCGGCACGTATGCAGTGCGTGCCCGCGAGGACGTCGAAGCCAAAAAGCTGATTGAAGACGCGCATCTGCTCGAGGAACTGGGCTGTTTCGGCATCGTGCTGGAAAAGATTCCCGCGCTGCTGACAAAGCAGGTTTCCGAAGAGCTGGCCATCCCGACCATCAGCATCGGCGCAGGACAGTATGCCGACGGACAGGTACTCGTGATGCACGACATGTTGGGCATCAACCGGGAGTTTTCGCCCCGCTTCCTGCGACGCTATGCCGACCTTAGTGCAGTGATTACAAAAGCTGTACAGGCATACATCGAAGACGTAAAAAACCGGGACTTCCCCAATGAAAAAGAACAATACTGAAATTTTGGAATTAACTGTATGGCAAAAGAACTGAAGGAACTCACGCCGAGAGGCGAAAATTACTCACAATGGTATCAGGATTTGGTGATTAAGGCAGACATGGCCGAAAACTCGGCCGTACGCGGATGCATGGTCATCAAGCCTTACGGATATGCCATCTGGGAAAAGATGCAGCGTGTGCTGGACGACATGTTCAAGGCAACCGGTCATCAGAACGCATACTTTCCGCTGCTGATACCCAAATCGTTTCTAAGTCGCGAGGCCGACCACGTGGAAGGTTTTGCGAAGGAATGCGCCGTAGTGACTCACTACCGGCTGAAAAATGCGGCGGACGGCAGCGGCGTAGTTGTTGACCCGGCCGCCAAACTGGAGGAGGAACTCATCATCCGCCCAACGTCCGAAACCATCATCTGGAACACGTACCGCAACTGGATTCACTCCTACCGCGACCTGCCTGTCCTGGTCAACCAGTGGGCGAACGTAATGCGCTGGGAGATGCGGACACGGCTTTTCCTGCGGACAGCCGAATTTCTCTGGCAGGAAGGGCATACCGCTCATGCCACACGCGCGGAAGCCGAAGAGGAAACCCTCCGGATGTTGAACGTATATGCCACATTTGTCGAGAAATACATGGCGCTTCCCGTTATCAGGGGCGTCAAGACGGCAAGCGAACGTTTTGCCGGGGCGCTGGAGACGTATTGCATCGAAGCCATGATGCAGGACGGCAAGGCATTGCAGGCTGGTACGTCACATTTTCTCGGGCAAAACTTCGGGAAAGCTTTTGAGGTGACTTTCATTGACAAAGAAGGCAAAACCGATTACGCATGGGCGACGTCGTGGGGCGTTTCCACCCGCCTGATCGGGGCGCTCATCATGGCACATTCCGATGATAACGGTCTGGTTCTTCCGCCGTTACTCGCACCCATACAGGTGGTTATCATTCCGATTTACCGTTCCGAAGAGCAGCTGGCACAAATCAGTGAAAAAGTCGCCGTCATTGCCGGAAACCTGAAAGCGCTGGGTATCACTGTGAAATACGACGATGCCGATAACCGGAAGCCCGGCTGGAAATTTGCCGAATATGAACTGAAAGGTATCCCCGTCCGTCTGGCGATGGGCGGACGCGACCTCGAAAACAACACGATAGAAATAATGCGCCGCGATACGCTTGAAAAGGAAACCATGACATGCGAAGGCATTGAAACGTATGTGCATAAACTGCTTGACGAAATACAGCAAAATATTTTCAACAAAGCGTTTCATGCACGCAAACGGCGCACGATTACAGTTGATACGTATGACGAGTTCAAGGCCAAAATCGAAGAAGGTTATTTCATTATGGCACACTGGGACGGCACGGCGGAGACGGAGGAACAAGTGAAGAACGAAACCAAAGCGACCATTCGCTGCATCCCGCTGGAAGACGACCGGACGGCGGGTCAATGTATGGTGACCGGTAAACCGTCGCCCCGACGAGTATTGTTTGCAAGAGCTTATTAAAAATAAAGAATGAATATGTTGAGAATAGCTGTACAGTCCAAAGGACGTCTGTATGACGAAACCATGAGGTTGTTCGAAGAATCGGGCATCCGGCTGAGTAAGGCCAAGCGCACGCTTTTATTGGCGGCGGCGGATGTTCCTGTCGAAGTGCTGTTTTTGCGTGACGACGACATCCCGCAGTCGGTCGCCAACGGCGTGGCGGACGCAGGCATCGTGGGCGAAAATGAATATGTAGAGAAAGGACAGGAAGCGGAATTGATTAAGCGGTTGGGATTCAGTAAATGCCGTCTTTCGCTGGCCATTCCGAAAGAAGCCGTATACGAAGGGTTGGCGTGGTTCGAAGGGAAAACAATCGCCACTTCCTATCCGGTGATTTTGAACCGTTTCCTGAAAGAAAACGGCATCAGCGCCGCTTTGCACGAGATTTCCGGCTCGGTTGAGATTGCGCCGGGCATCGGATTGGCAGATGCCATTTTCGACATTGTCAGTTCTGGCAGTACACTCGTCAGCAATCAGTTGAAAGAGGTGGCGGTGGTGATGAAAAGCGAAGCACTGTTGATTGCCAATCGATCGTTACCGGCCGAAAAGCGTGAAGTGCTGAACGGGATCCTGTTCCGTTTCGCCGCCGTACAGGAAGCCACAGGCAAAAAATACGTACTGCTGAACGCACCCAAGGCGCAGTTGACGGAAATCACAAAGCTGTTGCCCGGCATGAAAAGCCCGACCGTCACACCGTTAGCCGACGCCGGCTGGGTTTCGGTGCAGTCCGTGATTACCGAAAAACATTTCTGGGAAATCATCGGCAAACTGAAAAACCTCGGTGCGGAGGGAATTCTGGTGATTCCGATTGAGAAGATGATTCTATAGCCCGACGCTCTTGCCGTAATTAGTGAGATGTTTTTTGCCATCCAACGACTGAAAATGCGCGCATACCGGGGTATGTAAGCATTTTCGGAAGGAAGTATGGTGAAAAACAGACCCGTAAATGGGTGGTTTATTTACAGACAGTTCCTAAGCACTTTTGCACATGCGCAAAATAATCCATATCGACATGGATGCGTTTTATGCTTCGATAGAACAGCGCGATCATGAGGAACTGCGGGGCAAACCGGTAGCAGTCGGTTATGCGGAGGCTCGCGGTGTGGTTGCTGCAGCCAGTTACGAAGCCCGCAAATACGGTGTTCGTTCCGCCATGCCTTCGTTGACGGCTAAAAGCAAATGCCCTTCTCTTGTTTTCGTTTCTCCCCGGTTTGACGTATATCACGAAATATCCCGCCAGATAAGGGAAATTTTCTACGAATATACGAATCTGGTGGAACCCCTGTCGCTGGATGAGGCCTTTCTGGATGTAACGGAAAACCGCAAGAACAATCCGTCGGCCACGCTGATAGCCCGTGAAATCAAGTGCCGGATTTATGAGACAACCGCATTGAGAGCTTCCGCAGGTGTTTCCTTTAATAAATTTCTGGCGAAAATAGCCTCTGACTATCAAAAGCCCGATGGCCTTTTCGTGATTCTTCCGGAAGAAGCGGAAAAATTTGTGGAAAGTCTAAAGATAGAGCAGTTTTTCGGTGTCGGAAAAGTGACTGCACGAAAAATGCACGAGAGTGGCATTTATACCGGCTTGGATCTCAAGAAACGTTCCGAACAGGAGCTGGTGCATTTGTTTGGCAAGGCCGGAAGAAATTTTTATTGGAACGCCAGGGGGATTGACAACAGGGAGGTGCAGGCGGAACGAACGGTCAAATCCATAAGCAGCGAAACGACATTTTTGAAAGACATGGATCGCATGGTTTTATTGATGGTGGAACTCTACCACCTTGCCAAAGAAGTCATGGAGCGCATTGAGAAAGAAAACTTTTACGGCAGGACAGTGACCGTGAAGGTGAAATATGCCGATTTCAGGATGATTACCAGAAGCAGGACCCTGCCGTGCAGAATTACCGGATTTGACATCTTCTGGCATACGGCACGGGAAATCATGAAGCACGTTGACTTGTCGATTCAGCCGGTGAGGCTATTGGGCATAGGCGTCAGTAACGTCGCGGAGGAACCGGAACAAAAACGGATACAACTGAAGCTCGACCTGTTCTGAAACAAACTGATTTTTGGAAGTATGTAACTCATGTTACGCAAAGTCATGTGTTATACCGCGTGCAGTATAGGTACAGCGTTTGGCATTTCGGCGCCCCGTCATCCCCCCAACGACGGCATTGCCCGAATGGGTATGAAGGCGTATGTCTGATGCCGGTATCTTCTCCGCTATTCATAATCATTAACCATTATACTTTACGCGGTATGATTTTGTGCAGGTGCATATTTTCCCCGCAGGGGAATCCTGTCAATAGAAAAACGGGTATCCCTTTTCCCTGTTCCCCGTTAGGGGATTCATAAACAGAGGTGAATGCCCTGACGGGCAAAGCACGAAACTATACCGCGTGCAGTATAACTACCCCTTTATGCACAAAACGATACCGCGCCCAGTATAATGATTTATTGTACACGGTATAACCGTCGGAAGTAAAAAAGGCGCGTGTTTTTCGGTCAACACGTGTCTTTGATTCGTAATTCATGTTACGCAAATTCGTGTTTTTTGCATTGAGGCGTGACGATGGGAATCGTTCAAGCGTGACGATGGGAATCGTTTAAGCGTGACGATAGGAATCGTTCAGGCGTGACGACGGGAATCGTTG
>JAITAY010000123.1 GCA_031283915.1 Tannerella sp. | reverse complement strand
GAACCGGCTCTGATTCCGGTGAGGAACGTGAGCCACAGGTCGAACAGCTTCTTTTCGGCGCGTCCGGCTGGCCGGAACTTCGGCAGTTCGATGAAGACCAGTTCCAGCCCTTCAATCTGTTTTTCTACGTTCTCAATGTTGACGATTTTATAGTCGTGGTAGTAAACGTCCGGATCGGGGTCGAAAGTGTCGTTTACGAAGTTCAGTGCGTAAACGGGCTGTATCAGCCGGTAGTCTTCGCCGGCGTCCAGCTGTTTTATATACGCTTTGGAGGCGTTTAACAGTACTCTGCGTTTAAAACTGTTTGTCCACTGTATCTGCATTTCGACAATGAACTGACGTCCGTAATTGTCGGTACAGCTGACGTCCACAATGGAATTTTTCAACACGGGTATTTCGGGAACCGATTCGTTCGACTGATACTTCAAACTGACGATTTGCCGGTCCTTCTCCAGCGGCAGCATGCTGTTGAGCAAACTGATGCAGAGGTATTCGTGCTCGCCGAAGATGCGTTTAAATGTCAAATCATTTTTTGGATCAAGATAATGTGCCATGACTTTACTGTTTTTATTTTGTACTGCAAAGATAATGCCGTATCAGTAATGATAAATCAGTAATGACAAATTATTTGCTTGCCAGCGGCTTTCAATCATTCATAATTAACAATTAATCATTCATTACGTCTATTTGTTTGTCGGGAGGGGTGTCGGAGAAGGCGAGCGATAACTGTTGGGGTGGGAGGAGGACGAAACTTTTGCGGTGGAAAGGCGTGACGCCATACCGGCGGATAGCATCGCGGTGTGCCCGTGTGGGGTAACCCTTGTTTTTGGCCCACTGATAAGCCGGACAGACTTCGTCCAGACGGTTCATGTAATCATCGCGACAAGTCTTTGCCAGTACCGATGCGGCTGCGATACTCATGTATTTGCCGTCGCCCCTGACCACCGTCGTATGAGGAATACCCGGAAAAGGAGTAAAACGGTTGCCGTCGATCAGCAGGTGTTCGGGAACGAGGCTCAGTTGCTCGATAGCGCGGTGCATCGCCAGAAAAGAGGCTTTCAGGATATTGATACGGTCGATTTCCTCCGGCGTGACGATGCCCGTTGCCCAGGCGAGGGCTTCCCGTTCGATGACAGTCCGCAATTCATAGCGTTTCTTCGCGCTCAACAGCTTGCTGTCGTTCAGATCGGCATTGTAAAAACCCGGCGGCAGAATCACGGCGGCGGCGTATACCGCACCCGCCAGACAGCCTCGCCCGGCTTCGTCGCAACCGGCTTCCACACAACCGGCTTTCAGGCAGGGCAGCAATGCCATTTAAAACATGCCTTTGATCCGTTCGATACCTGCCATCAGGATATCTATCTCTTCCTTTGTATTGTAGAGCGCAAACGAGATGCGCGCCGTCCCTTCCACGCCCAGGATGCGCATCAGCGGTTCGGCACAGTGATGACCCGTGCGCACCGCAATCCCCAGCCTGTCCAGCAATAAGCCTATGTCATAGGGATGAATCTGTTCCAGGGCAAATGATATGACGCTGCTTTTGACTGCCGCCTGCCCGAAGATGTGCGCTCCCGCGCCGTCCAGTTGCTGCGTGGCGCGGGTCAGCAGCGCTTCCTCGTGGGCGGCAATGGCGTCCCAGCCGAAGGATGACAGGTAGCGCAAGGCTTCCGCCAGCGCCGTACTGCCGATGAAATCCGGCGTGCCGGCTTCGAACTTCCAGGGCAGTTCGTTGAAGGTCGTTCGGTCGAAAGATACGGAAGCGATCATCTCGCCTCCCCCCTGGTAGGGCGGGAGATGTTCGAGCAGGCATTCCTTGCCGTACAGCACGCCGATGCCCGTGGGAGCGTAGATTTTATGTCCGGAGAAAGCATAGAAGTCGGCATCCAGCGCCTGCACGTCCACAGGCCTGTGCGCCACGGCCTGCGCGCCGTCGATCAGCACGGGGACGCTGTGCCGGCGGGCGATCCGGATGATGTCGGCCACGGGATTGACCGTCCCCAGTACGTTGGATACATGCGTGACGGCCACCAGGCGCGTCCGTTCGGTAAACAACTGCTCGTAAACATCCATCTTCAACTCACCCCGTTCGTTAATCGGAATCACCTTCAGCTTCATCTCCTGCAACTGCCAGGGGACAATGTTTGAATGATGTTCCATCGCGGTGACAATCACTTCGTCGCCCGGTCGCATGAAAGCTTTGCCATAGCTCGAAGCCAGCATGTTGATTGCTTCGGTAGTGCCGCGGGTGAAGATGATTTCCGCCGCAGAGCGGGCGTTCAGGAATTGCTGTACCGTGCGTCGCGCTTCTTCATGCGCTTCGGTAGCCTGCTGGCTGAGGAAGTGTACGCCGCGGTGGATGTTCGCATTGGCGCGGTAATAGCCTTCGGTCAGTTTCTCGACCACGCAACGCGGTTTCTGCGTCGTAGCGGCATTGTCGAGATAGACCAACGGTTTGCCGTATACTTCGTTCTGCAATATCGGAAAATCCGAACGAAGGGAGGATATGTCTAACATAAATGGTTAATGATTAATAATTAGTGGATAGTAGAAAAGCGGTCGGTAACTCCGTGATATGACGAAGCCGTCCGTTCAAACCGTAACTTCTATTTCTTTCTCTCATAACGCTACTGTCCGCCATCTCCTGTGTAACAGCATTGTAAAAAGTTTATATACAATCAATTTATCAGGAGAGTACCCGGAACTCCCGGAGAACTCTACGGAACTCCCGGAGAACTCTACGGAACTCTCGCGGAACTCCACGGAACTTCCGCGGAACTCTACGGAACTTCCGCGGAACTCCACGGAACTCC
The DNA here is from genome assembly GCA_031283915.1 of Tannerella sp. Lineage (GTDB taxonomy): Bacteria > Bacteroidota > Bacteroidia > Bacteroidales > Tannerellaceae > Tannerella. The sequence goes on along the minus strand of JAITAY010000123.1, from coordinate 8,176 downwards.
CGGAGAACCCCACGGAACTCCCGGAGAACTCTACGGAATTCTTGAGGGGCTTCCCGAAACGCACGGGGATAACACTCCCGGATAACGCTCCGGTGTAACAACATTGCAAAAAGCTCATATACAATTAACTTGATCCCGTTATTTTTTGGCAGGCTGTATGTATTTATTTATTAAAGGGCTGCTAATCATTAATCATTAACCATTAACAACGCCTGTTTTTGCGCAAAATTTTCCCGCGCGCAGTATAACTGACGGAGTTTTTGGGGCTACTCAACGCTCTATTTTTATACGGGGAATCCGGGAATCCGGGAATCCGATTTATATGACTATCTTTGCCGCGCACAGGAAAGAGTAACTCAACTTATAGCAAACGGATCAGGAGTATGTTTACAGTCAGAAAAGCAACCGGACAGGATGCCGAACAGATTTACCGGCTGGCCGGCCGGGTTTTCCCGGATACTTACCGGGAGATTCTTTCTCCCGAACAACTGGACTATATGATGGAATGGATGTATGCGCCGGCGCATGTCCGTCAGCAAATGGACGAGGGGCATGTCTACATGATTCTCTCGAAAGACGGCGAAGACTGTGGCTATGCTTCGGTGGAACAGCAGGAGAAAGACCTTTTTCACTTGCAGAAAATTTACGTTCTTCCTGCTTTTCAGGGTTGTCGGGCCGGACGGTTTCTGTTTGACGAAGTGGTGAAGTACATTCGCGAAGTGCATCCGGAGCCGTGTGTGATGGAGCTGAACGTGAACCGTCACAACAAGGCATTCCACTTTTACAGGCACATGGGCATGTCCATCGACCGGGAGGGTGATTTCCCGATTGGCAACGGGTTTTACATGAACGATTACATCATGAAGCTGGAGATTAAACGTCAAATAAGAATGAATGATGAATGATAAATGATGAAGCCCGCCATCCGGCTGTAGGCTGCCCGGGCTTTAGCCCAATTTCCCCATATTGCCGTCCGTTTTAACTCAATGTCATCAGGTTAAGATCTTGTTTCCGGCATCCCGTCAGGGATGCATCGCCCGGCAGATAAACCGGTATAGCCCTGTATTGCATCCTCTTAAGGATGCATCCCTAACGGGATGCGGATAGAGACGTCGCAAAAATGCTACCGGGCGATGCATCCCTGGCGGGAGGCTCTACTACAGCGCTTTTAGCGCTTAACTTGATGATATTGAGTTTTAACTGACGGGAAATAACAGGAAAAAGGGGAAAAGGAAAAAGGGGGAAACAGGAGAAAAAAGAAGAACGGGAAACAGGAACAGGATTCATCCTTCGTTGGCGTTTGCCGGACGGTGAATTTCCTCAAACAGAAAGGGACGAAGTCTGCGGCTTCGTCCCTTTTTCTTCATGAATGTTCCTCTGAGGAACTGAACCTAAAACGCAGGAATACTGTCTATATGTCTTTTCTCCAAGGCTCTGCCCCAGAAGGCGACGGCGGCCACATCAATGGTTTCGTCTTCGCCGTCTTCATCCGCAAACAACAAGACATGCGTCTTGTCCAGTTGCATCCGATTGCCTGCTGCCAGCTTGGCTTCCCCGACGTTCACACCGTTGATGTAATACGTACTGGTTCCGTCCAGTTGAATGACAATAAACATCCGGTACCACGTGTTTGCCTCAATCTGATTGATACTCGTCTGACGCAAATCCGTATAGGCTCCCACGACACCTATCTCATACATGTTGCCGCGCAGGAAGAAATCCACATCGTCGTTATTCTCCAGTTTGGTTTGCACAAAGCAGGCTCGCGTAGCGGCAGGCAGCTTGAAGTCCATCATAATGGTATACGCAGTGGTACTGCCCGACCCGTGTGCGCACTTGAAATAACTGCCCTTTTCGACACGGACGGCCTTGTTGTCGGCCTTCGGACCTTCTATGCTGCTGAAACCTGCGCCTGAGAGTTCCAGGTTTGCTCCGGTGGTTGCTTTTCCCAGATTCCCGTCATCCTCAAAGGTCCAGTAACCGGTCATCTGCTCCAGTATCGGGAGTTCATAGACTTCCAAAGAAAAATCCTTTTTGATATTGCCCTGGCTGACGGAAATCGTCGTAGTACCCAAGTTGACCGTCGTCACCCGGCCAAAGTCATCGACCTTGGCAACGCCCGGATCGGAACTTTCCCACTTGAACTCGTAATCCGTACAGTCATACGGGAGCGGATAGGCGTAGAACCGGATCGATTCGCCGAGAAGGAGACGGGCGCTTGTTGTTTCGCCCTGTGCTATATCCTTCAGTGTCACACCCTCGCCCAGTTGCTTTTCACAGCCCGACAGCAGCAGGCAGGCGGCGAGGAAATAAAAACTTCTTATTATTACTGTTTTCATCTCTTTTCAATTTATCATGTTCAACTTCTCTTCAATGGACAGACGGAATATCGGATTCCGTTCCACTTCTTCCGACGGATAGGGAGCAAACATTTTGCTCTCGTGCCATTCGCCATCTGCGACGCCGAACTGTTCGTGTACTCTGACTTGCTGTCCCGTATCCGGGTCGGTGAAGACATATTCCCGGTCGGCTTTCCGCTTGTTGAAATGGTCTTTCATGCGGTTCATCCGCTGCATGTCGTTTGCACGCGGCATGACGGCGCCCCAGTACCAGCCGGCGATTTCCCAGCCATGCTCCGTGTAGGCGGCTTCGGCCAGTTCGCTGGCCGACATGCCGGCGGGATAAACGTTCTGCCCTTCCGGACGGACGGCTACCGGGCCGTAGCCGTCGGCGCGGTTCCGTACCTTGTTCAGCAACTCAATGGCGCGGGCGTTCGTCTGTCCCGAACGGCCAATCGCCTCGGCATAGAACAGATAAAGTTCCGCCAGGCGTACCAGTTGGTGAATCTGGTCTTGCCATCCGTTGGCCTGCGCTTCGTAACCTTGGGTGAAATCATATTCGTTTTCGTTGCCATATTTCGTATAGGCCGACTTGGCGAAGTACGGAGCGCGGTTTTCCCACGGCAAGCCCTCGCTCCACCAGCGGTAGACCTGTTTGTCGTTCTTGTTGAACGTCCAGGTCGCGTAGGTCGCTTCTTTCCGCGGTCCTTCGGGGAAGTCTACCCAGAAACCGATTTCGGCGCGGCTGTCCGTCCATCCCTGGCAGATGTCCTGAATGTCGTTGATACCGCCGCGCGCCATATCACTGCCGTCGCCAAGCTCGTCGGCATAGCTGAAGATGACGGCGCAAACGGATTCCCTGTTCCTCAGGTTTTCCTGTTTGGAATGGATTTTCCAGTATTCGTCGTACAGCTCGTAATGGTAGGTGCCGTTTTCCGAGCCGTCAATCACCTTGAGCGCTTCGGCGGCCGCCAGGCTGTAATACTCCGTACCCTTGTTCAGCGGCCAGCCGGCCATCGACAGGTACACGGCGGACAGTACGGCCTGCGCCCCGGCCTTGTTTACCACTACATTCACCCCGTTCATCGTCTTGGGAGCGCCGCTATAGTTGATCGGCAGTTTCTCTTCGGCCGTTTTCAGGTCTTCCACAATCAGGTCGAAAATTTCCGACACCGGCGACAGTCCGATGTTATAGTCCACATCCAGCGACAGGACTTTGGGCAGCGGCCCGAACGCGCGAACCAGGGTGAAATACGCCCAGGCACGCCAGAAATGCGCCTGCCCGAGGGCATAATCGATTTCTTCCTGCGGAGCGGGCGCGTTTTCCACACCGTTGATGATATAGTTCGCCGCCTTGATCACCTTGAACTTGTCTTCCCAGCACCACAGCAGGCGGTCGTTGTTGGTCGAAATCTCGTATTTGTCCCATTCGCGTATCCCGAGTTTGTTGCTGGCCGGGTGCGTGGACAGGTCGTCGCCCATCTGGGAATAAATATACTGGGTGATTCCGAACGACGAACGGCTTACCTGTCTGTAAAGCGTAGTGACCGACGTTTCCGCATCGGTTTTCTGCGTAAATGCCACGTCTGTCGTCAGTTTACCTCTTGCTTCCTCTTTCAGGAAATCGTCGCAGGAAACCGTGCACACTACGCACGCCATTAACATAATTATTTTGCTTCTTAAAGTCTTCATATATTTTCTACTTTAATATTTTCATTCATTACTGCTTAAAAATCAAACCGTAAAATCAGCGTATACGTTCTGGGAATCGGGAACGAGCCGTCGTCCAGTCCGAACGTCAAGTCATATCTCGGAACCTCGTTTTCCTTGTAATCGTTTTCCGATATGGTTTCCGGATCCAGTCCCTTGTATCTGGTCAGGACAAACAGGTTCTCGACGCTGAGCGAAAGATGAATATCGGCTATTTTAGTCAGTTTCCGGGGAATCCGATAGCCGAGCGTCATGTTTTGGCAGCGCAGGAACTGGGCGTTTTCAAGCCACTGGGTCGAACCGGCCACGTACTGGACGTTCGGATTCGTCAGGCTGGGGAACTGCGCCTTGCTCTTGTCGGCCACATGGTCCCAGCTGAGGTAGTAGGCTTCGCGCGAGGAAATAAACCGCGAGGCTCCGATCATGCACGACTGGTAGAAGCGCGAGTGATTCAGCCGGTAAAATTCGCCGGTGGCCCGGAAGAAGACGTTGAAATCCCAGTTCTTGTAGGTCAGCGAATTGTTCCATCCGAAGTTCCATTCCGGAATCGAACTTTTGTCGAGAACTTTCTTGTCTTCCAGCCTGTTCTGGGTCGTCAAACTTCCGTCGGCCGTCCGAAACAGGTTTTCACCGTTTTCGTTGAAACCGGCCCATTCCTGTAGATAGAACGTGCCGACCGGTTTGCCGACTACCAGGGCAAACAGACCGCCCTGATTGGCGCCGCCGCGTCCGGCATCGGGAATGATGCGTTCCGCTCCGGCCAGATCCTTTACCTCCGTCTTTGTGTAGGAAGTCGTAAAGTTGCTTTCCCAGGTCAGGTCTTTGGTCTGTACCGGATATGCGTTCACGGTCAGTTCCCATCCCTTGTTGTCGACCGCGCCCTGGTTCGTCCAGATGGCGCCGCCGCCGTTATAGTCCGGCAAATCTTTCAGGAAGAGCAGGTCGGTCGTCTTCTTCAGGTAAACGTCCGTGGTGATGCTCAGTTTCTGGTCAATCACGCTCAGGTCCAGACCGGCGTTATACTGGGTGGTCTTTTCCCAGTGCAGGTCGGGGTTGCTGAACGTAGCCGGCCAGTAGCCGTAACTTTTGGAGGGGGTTCCGTATCCGTAAAATTCACTCTTGAGCGAAGCGAACGTGGAATAGGCGCTCACACCGTGGTTACCGGTGACGCCGACACTGGCACGCAGCTTCAACTGCTGGAACAGATCCTTGTTCATGAAATCTTCTTCGGCAATGTTCCAGGCCACGCCCGCCGAGGGGAAATAACCCCATCTGTAATCGCCCTTGAACTGCGAGGGCGCGTCGGCGCGGTAGGTGCCGGTAAAGGAATATTTGCCCCTGTAGCTGTACACCACCCGTCCGAAAGCGGACACCATGGACGAGTTGGAATAGTCATTCTTGGCCTCCTGCTGGCTGGCGGAATTTAAAGACCAGTATCCCAGGACATCTTCATTGGAAAGGCCGCGTGCGATGCCTTGCAGCCAGCCGTATTCGTACTTGGTAGCTTCAAATACGCCCGTAGCCGTCAGCCGATGGTCGCCGAACTCTTTCTGGTAGGTCAGATTGTTGATGTTCCGCCACGAATAGCTTTGACTCGTAGTGTTGTTTGCACTGCTCGGCCCATTCGGATAGAGTTTGCTCGTCTGGATACCGCGTGAAGCACTTCGGCTCTGGGTGTAAAGTCCCTGCAGGGATAGAGTCAGCCCGTCAATGATTTTAAAACGCAGATCGGTAAATCCCGTCATGGTGTTCCCTTCGTCATCGCCGTAGTTTACATACTTCTTTCCGTAGGGACTGTTGCCCAGCGAACTGTAGGGGTCCAGATTATAGGTACCGTCCTCCATTTGCAGATCCATACACGGCGCGTAGGTGAGAACGTCGGTAAACTCGTTGATACTGGCATTGTTGTGCGAAGAAGTGCGGTTACCGTACAGATATCCCGACAGATTCAGCCAGGGCCTGATCTCCGTATCCAGCGTAGCTTTCAGATGGAAGTTCCGGCTCTTTGCGGTGATCATCTGTCCCTTGCTTTCGCCGCCCCAGAACGTAATCCCGTACTTCGTTTTGGCGCTTCCGCCCGAAACATTCAGGTTGTAATTCTGGGAGAATCCTGTCTGCGTCATCAGGTCTACCCAGTCAATCCCCTTGGTGCCGGCTTTGTAGGCGGCCATGTCCGCATCGCTGACGGCGTTCTGCCCTTTTATGTCCCGCAACGCCTTGGCATATTCGTAGGGGCTGAGCAGCTCGGGTTCCTTACGCATGGTTTGCCAGCCATACCGGGCATCAAACGTCACTTTCGCAATGCCTTCCTGCGGTCTTTTGGTGGTAACCAGAATCACGCCGTTGGCGCCCTGCGAACCGTAGGTAGCCGTCGAGGAAGCGTCTTTCAACACCTGTATCGACTCAATGTCATAGAAGTTACCGATCGTACCGCCGATCACGCCGTCCACAACCCACAGCGGCTCGCTACTCTTGTTGAGCGACGTGATACCGCGGATGCGGATGCTGGTGGTTCCGTTGCCGCTGGCGCTCGTGATGTTCACGCCGGCGGCCTTGCCCTGCAGGATTTGCGTAACGCCTCCCTGGGGCAGGTTCTTAAACTTCTCGCTCGAAATGGAGACCAGCGAGCCGGTCAGGTCGGCCTTGCGCACCGTACCGTAGCCCACGACTACCACTTCCTCAATCATCTGCGTGTCTTCCAGCAGTGTCACTTCCATGTTCCGCGCAGCCTTGACGGTCTGAGCGGCATACCCCACAAAGGTGATTTCCAGTTCGGCGCCCGCAGCAGCGCTGAGTTTGAACCTCCCCTGTGCATCCGTAACAGTCCCCACGGTAGTCCCCTTGACCACCACGGAAGCGCCCGCGACCGGTACCCCGGCTTCGTCGTACACCACTCCGCTGACTTCGCCCTGCTGCCGAACTTCGTCCGGCGACGCAACGGCTACTTCCGGGAGCCTGCCATTCACTCCATTCTCCGCATCGCTGCCCGCCATCACTGAAGGCGTCAACAGCAGGGAGAACATTCCCACGGCCAGACCTTTCAAACAGGCCGGCCACATGCATTTAGAAAAACAATGTGTCTTCATCCAAATAATACAATTAAAACAATTAATACTAAATACTTAATACTGTCAGCTTCTCCCGCAATTCGTCACAGGCGGAAGCCGACCTTGAATTTCTCGCAAACATAGCGATATTCTTTCGTTTTACCCCTAACAAATTATGTTTTTTTTTTTTTATTTAACCGATCGGGAGGGTCGCGGACGCCTCTGCTCAACAGTAGGACTTCTCCGTTGTGGAAAGGGAGGTGAGCGAATATTCGAAAAAAAGGAAGGTTCTTGTATGTACTTCTTTTAACATGTTTGGGAAGGCGGTTCTATGCGGGGTTTGCCGAGTTTCCTGTTTCTGCCGGTATTTCGACGGTACTGTTTTTGCTCTTGATTGGCTCTTGTTTTTGCCCGTCAGTTATACTGCCCGCGGTGAAGAAAAGGGTAGATAATAGCGTAGTAGTTAGTAGAGGGCGGTTGGCAGGCAAGCGGCATTAGGAGGGAGGGTTTGATCGGACAGCTTCGTCGTATCACAGAGCTACCGACTACTATTCTCCTGTGTAACTAACATGTATTGTATTGAACTGTAGACATTAAACCTCATCCTTAAGCAGTGGATTTAAGTTTTTCGAGCGTTTTCTCCCATCTTTTGATTTTCATTTCCTTATATTTTTCTTGGAACTCAATTAACCCCTGCGGATTGTATTTCTGTTTTGGTAACTATTCAGCCCCAAGATAAAAAATGAGATTTTCTCTCCTCACCAAGCAGCGTTTTTAAGTACCAAAAGTCAAAAAACCACGTTTAAATAAAAATACGACAGGAATGAACGAAATACAGGTTACCCAATTACGCCTACACTACAGGCACAAAATGCACTTTTTCGTGAAGAGAATAGCCTTCTGCAAAAAGAGAACGAACAGCTGAACGCACGTATGGCTTATCTTGAGGAAAAATTGTCCCGTTACGAGCATCCGAAAAACAGCAGCAACAGTTCTACGCCCCCCTCCCAAGACCCCTATCGCATCAAACGAACGGAGAGTTTGCGTGAAAAGAGCGGGAATAAGCCGGGCGGGCAGAAG
>JAITAY010000096.1 GCA_031283915.1 Tannerella sp. | reverse complement strand
TTCTATTTTCGTGTAATACCAGACCTTCCCGGAGGTTTATTGGCGTATTCGGGAGCTTCATTCAGGTATTCGGGAGCTTCATTCAGGTATTCGGAAATTTCATTCAACTATTCGGGAGTTTCATTCAGATACTCGGGAGGTTTATCGGGAAAGTCCGGAGACGTGCCGGACATGTAGCAAAGCTCCTGTGTAACAATATTGCAAAAACCTTATACACATCCATTCTATTTTGTGTAATGAAGGGCTTTTTGATCCCGTTATTTGGAGTGGGCTGTAAGCTTTTATTGGGGGGACTACTAACTACCTCTTTATGCATAGAATGATACCGCGTGCAGTATATATGGTTGCCTGTCAAAGTATGGGAAAAGGCAAAATAATGGACTATTCCATGGCATCGGCATTTGTGGATTATGGCGGGGCTGACGTGTATTTTGGTTGGAAAGAGACTAATTATTCCGGGCAAGAAGCAGGATACATATTATTGCAGGGCTTGTTTCAAGGTAAATCCGTGGATGAGATGTTTTCTTCCATGAAAAAGATCAAGGAAAAAGATAGAACCATTCACTATCAGTCATCAGGTGACGGTGACATTGAAGCAGAAGAAGGTGATGGTGACGATCTGACAGAAGACAATTTTTTTGAGTGTATAAAAAAGGATAAACAAAAAAAATGCATTGAACGAGCCGCTACAATGACGACAGCCACTTTGCATTATTACCCCGCTACCGCTTCCGATTTTCGTTTGGCTGATATACCGCCCCGTGTAAACACCGTTGGTCACAGCGATTTGACAAGAACCGGTGTCACGCTGCATGGCGAGATTGTATCCGATGGAGGATTGCCTGTTACCGAAATAGGTTTCCTCATATCGACGGATCCAGATGGGAGTGATTACAAACAGATAGTGGTAGAGCACAGCGTGGGTACAAATTATCCGGAACCATTTGAAGTGAATTGCACCGGTTTGACGCCCAAAACACCATATTATTACAAGGCGTATGCCGTCAATGCCGACGGTATGGCTGTCGGCGAAATAAAAGCATTTACCACGCTGGACGATCAGGGAATCACGGAAGAAATCAACAAAATCGTTCCGAAAGAAATACAGGATGGCATGCAAGACCTGGGGTTACCCGTTTATGGTGGCGGCACTCCGCCTTCTATTGCCGGAACCTACAAGATTGCGCCGCTTGTTCTGAAAAAAAGTAATTTTTGGGATAGCTATTCGGCTGGACATCGATTTAATGATATGTATATCACTTTCTCCGAACAAAACAATAGCGATTTGACCGTAAAGGTCGTAACTAATCAAGAAAACGTTACCGGAGAAGGAACCGGCGCCTATATTGTAGGCGAAGGAGATAAATTCACCGTTTTTGTGGAAGTGACAAGTTATAAAAACGGCAAATTCCGTGCTAAAACAGCAGAAATCTATTCCGGTATACTCACATCTACAGGAATTAAAAACTTGTATTATGCGTTGGTTATGCTTGATGACAGCGGGGATCCGGGAGAAGTAATCGAAGTCGGACAAGGTAGACTGTTCTACGATTCCGACGGTTTTTCGGAAAAAGTCAATTCGGTTACCAGGTCGGCGAGTGGCGATACGGAGCTTTTACCGTCGAATATCAGCAGCAAAAAACAGTAAAACGGATGAAGTTACCGGATCGTAAAAAGAATCGGGAACAGCATCCGTGAATGATCCATATTTATAAATTAAACAATTGAAGTAATGATGAAAAAAAATGTATTATTGACAGTCCTGTATATGCTGTTGCCCCTGGCGGCGACGGCGCAGGAAGGAAGTATCAAACCAGCAAAGGGCGCTCTGCTGCTGGAAACCGGACTGGCCCCGTTTTCGGAGGAGGGTAGCGTTCAGCTTCAGGAAGGGCAAATCAGAGGCGTGTACATGATGTCCGACAAAGTCGGTCTGCGTGTGGGTCTGGGCTTCCAGAGCACCTCCCTGTCGGAAGACAACGGACTGGACGACGAGGAATGGATGAAGGGAAAAGCAAGCGCCACGCAGATTAGCTTTACGCCGGGACTGGTTCGCTTTTTCCCCGGCACGGAGAAGCTGTCTCCGTACATCGGCGCGGAGCTGATTCTGGCCACGGAGTCCAGCCGGACGACGATCGAAGCCGAAGACTACAAACAGGTAGTGAAGAACGAAGGCGGGCTGACGGGCACGTTCGGTCTGGGCGTGTTTAGCGGATTCAACTATTATCTCGCCAAGACCCTGTATGTCGGGGTGGAAATAAACGTCGCCCTGCATTCGAAATCGCCCAAGCACGCGATTACCGAAACGACCGTGGACGGTGATACGGAGACGACCGAACCGCCCAAAGGCAAGGTACGGAATACGGAATTCAAGACGGCCTGCAATCCGTTTATCCGGATAGGCTGGTCGTTTTGAAAAAGATGCAGGATTCAAAGATGCAGGAAGCAGCAAAACGGAAGGGGAGAAAGGCAGACGGTGAACCCCCAAAAGGATGGAACATGGTCTGCCGGCTCCTCACCCGTTGAAATCAATTAAACAAAACGGTTATGACAAAAATTTTTCACAGAATCAAAGTGTGGTTGTATCGCAACCTGCTTACCCGCGACAACCCGAACGACTATATCGCACGGGTGAATGCGGAGCGCTCCCTGGGTATCGGGGATGTATGCGAATCGGCCGTCACACGCGGAGGTGCGGACGTGTCGGCTGCGGCGATGGAACATGCGGTCAGCCTGTTCCTCAAGGAGATGGGTTATCTGTTGTGCGACGGTTTTTCCGTGAATACGGGCTGGTTTACGGCCGGCGTTCACGTTCGCGGCGTATTCGACAGTCCCGATGAAACGTTCGATCCGAAGAAACACACGCTGCTGTTCGAGTTTCACCAGGGCGCCCTGCTGCGCAGGGAACTGGAGACGGTCACCGTCGAAGTGCTCGGCCTGGCCGAAACGGGTGCAACGATTGCACAGGTCGTCGACGTGAAGACAGGCAGCGTCAACAGCCTGCTCACGCCCGGCTACAACCTGAAAATCACGGGCGACAAGCTGAGAATCGCGGGCAGCAGTACGGCCAACGGCGTTTACTTCACCGACACGATCACCGGCGAACGCACCCGGGTGGACGCTACCGACATCGTGGTCAACAACCCGTCGGAACTGATCATACTCATACCGGCACTGGCGGCCGGGACGTATCTGCTGGAAGTGACGACGCAGTACGCTGTCGGTTCGCTGCTCAAAGAACCGCGTACCGCGACGTTCGAGAAACCGCTTACAGTAGCGTAATCCGTATGAAGGGATTTGTTCGAACAGACAAAAGGCCTTTGTTCGGGCGGACAAAAGGTCTTTGTCTGAACGAACAAAAGGCCTTTGTCCGGGCAGACAAAAGTCATTCGCTGTCTCCCGCGATCAGGGGCTGTCCGAACAGATTCAACAGCAATGGACAGTATAAAAAGTAAAGAAATTGAAAATAAGAATAGAAGAAAGAGCTTTTCGAAAGATGAATTTATTAACTGAAAAGATTGGTGACAATGAAAAAAGTATTGATTTTGGTAGTGTTATTTATAAGTGTGATTGTTCAGGGAAGTGCACAACTTCCTATTCCGTCACTTCCGCCGGATTACAAACCTTCTCATATTCCTGTTAAAGGAGGGAAAGACGGTAAAAACTATGCGGTTATTATCAGTACGGCGCTAAGCAGGAAAGACTTGATAAAAAAGACGGTGGATTTTCTGGTACAATGGAAAATGGTGAATCCCGACGAGGTTAAGCTGGATGAAATTTCAGACGAACAGGCCGAATATACCGTTCCCGTCTTATTACGCCAGTCTTTCTACGGAATTCCGTTTAAGATGGGACTAAGTCTCCCTTATCCTCCTGTAGTCATTTTTGGCGACCTTCGTTTTGAATTTCATGATAACGGTAAGGTGATGATTGTCATCGAAAATCTTAGGGAGATGATTTTTTGCGTGATAAACAAGGGTGTGACAAATTTTGTTTTCAACGAAGAGAGCAGTAAGGATCCAAACGTTAGCGAGTATTATGGCCTGCTTGCCAATGTGACAGTGGAAAACAGTTTGCTGGCAAAAATATTAGTCGGGGCGACCGGAGGCGTAGGCGGTTTAATAGAGTACAACAAAAAAATGGGCGAATATTTTAACAACATAGATAGCAGGTATGAATTGTTTGATAAAATCGAATCTGCCGGAAAAGGAACCTGGTTGACGGATGAAAAGTTCGTTGCATACGGAGACAACACGATCGCCTATGTAAAAGGAGAGGGACTAAAAACGATGCTGGATGTTCACAAGTCCTATCTGGATGAAGGCAGACTGCTGGCTATTCCTCGAATGCGGTGGGAAGACAACATCAGATTCGTAATGGCCATCCTGTTTAAGTCGATTAATATTGTTCTGGAAGGAAGCATCGAAGGCGTTGCGGAAGACGGCGAACAGACCTATTACAATATTGATGGAACGGTCTTGCCGCTTGATCCGAAATGGAAAGACAAAACTCCGCCGACCGATCCGAAAGAAAGGGAAGCCTACGTAAAGAGAAACAAGAAAAAAGAATATTAACAATGAATGTATTGTGCCGTAAATCATTCCTGGCAGGTTTGTTTGTGCTTTGTGTCGCCGGCGAACCGGCGGCGCAAAGCTTCAACAGCCTGAAGAATAAAACAGAAACGGTGTATGATGCTGTTTTGAATCGCCTGTTGACGGAAAATGACGTAAAGGAAATGGAGAACTATTTAAAATCCAACCCTGCTGCTGTAAACAGCGCTTCTTCCAGTAACTCGCAAAGAGGAATCCATAGCAATAAATCCATCGTCGGTACCGTCCCGTTGTTTTACGATGCTGTTGAACGCACGTTAAAAGGAGACTGTCCGGTTGAGATGTGCAGGGTGATCGTGGATGCCGGATGCGAAATCAATCCCGTTTTCGATGGAAAAACGCCTGTTTACCTCCTTTTGGATTATTTGGCCACACATCCGAAAGAGCAGTGTGCCATCGCCGAACAGTTGCTGAATATGCTTGTTTCCCGGCAAGACTTTGATGTAAATTACAGATACAAATCGCTGTTACCGCCCCTGGCCTATTTGATTCGGGAGAATTATCACTTTTTGGGGAAGTTCGACAAAAGCTACCTGTCCGATCAGGTACTGTCCTTGTTGATTGACCGGGGTGCGCCGGTGAATACGTATGACAACGATGGAAATTCGCTGATGACGTTTGCTGTTGATACGGAAAATGAGCTGTTCCAATCCTATTTGCTGTCGAAAGGAATTGATTTGTCGAGAAAGAACAAAACGGGTAACGACGCCCTTTACCAGGCGGTCAAAGGCGGTCAGACGGAGTTGGTGAAGCAGATCATTCACCGGACGGGGTTCAACTTGAACATTTATTCGTTGCCGGTCAGTACGGATTCTTTCAGGATGCACCGGGATACCTACGATTACATAGCCGAAGTCTGCGCTTCAAAAATTGAGTCTTATGGAGATATTACACTGTTCAGGTCTACATTCAGTGATAAACTTGACCTGGTACAGTCAAAACTCAATGCCTTTGATGAACAGACTTATCAAACGGTAAGTGTTGAAACGGGCGGCAATTATCGCCATGTCGTGGCAGCATATGAAAAATACCTCGACATGTTTCCCGACGGGCTTCATGTAGCGGAGGTTAACGGACGGATTTCAATATTGAAAGCGCAGGCGGCAAAAGACGAGATAGACGACGCGAATAAATATGTAAAGATTTTACAACATGACGTCTTTTATGCAAAAGGAGACGGGCTGAATATCTGGGAGTGGTTTGTATCGTCCGGCACTGACATACAGAACCTGAATGTTTTTGTACTGGGACAGATTACCAATACGGGAAAGCTGCCGAAGAAAATCAAAGTTTCGGTTGCCTTGTATATTGACACGGACATTCAGACCTATTTTTTACTGATGCAACTGAAAAGTACGATAAATATAAAAACGCTGGTTGAAGAGTGTTTTTTTGAACTCTATCCCGGTGAATCCGACGCTCTGGGCGTTCATTTCAAGGTACAGGAAACAGTCTGGGAGACTGGCAATGCTTTCCTGGGAAGCGCTTCGAGTACCTACATCCGTCGCGGAACACCTTATCATATCAGCATTGAGTTCTTCGACGGGAATATTCCCGAATCAACACTTCTGGCACAGAGAAATCTTATTGCTACATTGAGGGAACATGGTAACGTCGCTATTAAAGAAGGTTATTCAAGTCAGTATCATCAGGTAAAAGCAAATATTAAACACAAGAAAAGAGAAAAGGCCATCGAAAAATGCATGCAATGCGAAATGGACACTGCAAAGTTCAAAATACCGACAGAACGAAAGAATCTGATCGGAATGACCGTCGAATCTCCGGGTGAAATCGTGATGAAAGACGAAAGCAAGTACTACTACTATTGGGATGAGGAAAAAGGATTGAAAGTGAAGGGTGTTGTCTGGGATGACTATTACGACACGTGGGAGGAGATGAAAAACGCTTTTCTGGACGCCTGTCGTAGAAAGAATTGTGGCGAAGAGGCTGTCAGAAAAGAAGCGGATAGAAGGAAGAATGGGTATGGAGAACAGGAGGAATAGGAAGAGAGATGTTTATACTGCGCGCGGTACAGTTTTGTGCATTGCCCGTCAGCATGGAAAAGGGCATCCGCCCACACGCCTTCTTGCCCGTCAGTTAAAACTCAATGTCATCAAGTTAAGCACTAAAAGGCGGTAGTAGAGCATCCCGTCAGGGATGCATCGCCCGGTAGCAGTTTTGCGACGTCTCTATCCGCATCCCGTTAGGGATGCATCCTTAACAGGATGCAATATAGGGTTATACCGGTTTATCTACCGAGCGATGCATCCCTGACGGGATGCCGGAAACAAAATC
>JAITAY010000381.1 GCA_031283915.1 Tannerella sp. | reverse complement strand
AATGCAAATCTAAGGTGGCGGGATGCTCTACTACCGCCTTTTAGCGCTTAACTTGATGACATTGAGTTTTAACTGACGGGCAAGAAGGCGTGTGGGCGGATGCCCTTTTCTATGCTGACGGGCAATGCACAAAACTGTACCGCGCGCAGTATAAAACCCTGCGGAAGCATTGTAGGGACGCAGGATTTTACGTCTCCATGTCCTCAATTTTAACTGTCCGCTAATCATTAATCCTTAACAACGCCGGTCGATTGGATTTTATTATTCCGACATAAGCTACATTTATCGCCTGCGATTTTTTTCACTTTTTCCGACAGTCGTTTGATGAAGTTATATCTACCTTTGCCCTTGCCGTTTCATAAAGCGGCGCGGTTGCCGAACTTTTTCCGGCAGCCGTTTGTTTCTATATCATATAAAAAGTAATGTGATGAACAGTTATCTTGATTTGATTACCCGATTTTATGACTCGCTGGCGCTTTCCGTAAAGCATACACGGTGTATGCTCGGACGTCCGCTGAGCCTTTCGGAGAAAATACTGTATGCGCATCTTTTCCGTCAGCCGGCAGAGCGGGCGTATGAACGGGGAGTGGATTATGCCGGCTTCCGTCCCGACCGGGTAGCCATGCAGGATGCGACGGCGCAAATGGCGCTCCTGCAATTTATGAATGCCGGACGCAAGGTATCGGCCGTGCCGGCGACGGTGCATTGCGACCACCTGATTCAGGCTTACCGGGGCGCGGCGGAAGACCTGGAAACGGCCAACAGGACGAACCGGGAAGTATACGATTTCCTGCGCGCTGTTTGCGGCAAATACGGCATTGGTTTCTGGAAACCCGGCGCCGGCATCATTCACCAGGTGGTGCTGGAAAACTATGCTTTCCCCGGCGGAATGATGGTGGGAACCGATTCGCATACGCCCAATGCCGGCGGACTGGGCATGATCGCCATCGGCGCGGGCGGAGCGGACGCGGTCGATGTGATGACGGGTATGGAGTGGGAACTGAAAATGCCGCGTCTGATCGGTGTGAAGCTGACCGGCCGGCTTTCCGGCTGGGCTTCGCCGAAGGATGTCATCCTCAAACTGGCCGGTATCCTGACGGTCAAGGGCGCTACCAACGCCATCCTTGAATATTTCGGCCCCGGCGCCGCCACGCTGTCGGCGACCGGCAAGGCGACGATCTGCAACATGGGCGCCGAGGTCGGTGCGACGACTTCCGTCTTTCCCTGCGATGAGGAAATGAAACGCTATCTGAGGGCTACCGGACGCGAAGAGGCGGCTGCGCTGGCGGATACCGTACAGGCGGACTTGCAGGCGGACCCGGAAGTGTGGGAACAGCCGGAAGCATATTACGACCGGGTCATCGAAATGGACCTCTCCGAACTGGAACCTTACCTCAACGGCCCGTTTACACCCGATGCCGCCACGCCGCTTTCGGCCTTTGCCGCCAGGGTGAAGCAAAACGGTTATCCGCGCCGCATGGAAGCGGGATTGATTGGTTCGTGTACAAATTCGTCCTGGGAGGATCTGAGCCGTGCCGCTTCGCTGGCGCGCCAGGCGGTGAACGGGAAACTGAAGGTCGCCAGCCCGCTGATTGTCAATCCCGGTTCCGAACAAATCCGCTGCACGGCGGAACGCGACGGCCTCATCCCGCTGTTCGAAGCCATCGGCGGTGTCATCATGGCCAACGCCTGCGGCCCCTGTATCGGTCAATGGAAGCGCGAGACCGGTGACCCCCTGCGTCCCAATTCCATCGTCACGTCCTTCAACCGCAACTTTGCCAAACGCGCCGACGGCAATCCGAATACCCATGCCTTTGTAGCGTCGCCGGAACTGACGCTGGCGCTCACCATCGCCGGAGACTTGTGTTTCAATCCGCTGACGGACACTTTGACCAATGCCGACGGCGAAGAAGTGAGGCTGGAGCCGCCTGCCGGCGATACGCTCCCGGCCAAGGGGTTTGCCGCCGGAGACCGCGGCTATGTTGCCCCCGATGGTCGCACGGAAGCGATCCATATCGCTCCGGACTCCGAACGTCTCCAGCGGCTTGCGCCCTTTGCCCCCTGGGATGGCAGGGACTTGCTCGACATGCCGCTTCTTGTCAAGGTGCAGGGCAAATGTACCACCGACCATATCTCCATGGCCGGCCCCTGGCTGCGCTACCGCGGGCATCTGGAACATATTTCGGACAACCTGCTGATGGGCGCCGTCAATGCTTTCAACGGGAAAACAAATGAGGTGAAGAACCAACTCACCGGTGCATACGGCGGCGTATCGACCGTGGCCGGTGCTTACAAGGCGGCGGGCATGGCCTCCGCCGTCGTGGCCGAAGAGAATTACGGTGAAGGGTCTTCGCGCGAACATGCGGCGATGGAACCGCGTTTCCTGAATGTCAGGGTCGTGTTGGCCAAGTCGTTTGCCCGCATACACGAAACCAACCTGAAAAAACAGGGCATGTTGGCGCTGACCTTTGCCCGGCCGGAAGACGATGACCGTATCCGCGAAGACGATCGCCTGAGCGTGAAAGGGCTGACAGGGTTTGCGCCCGGCCGTCCCCTGACGGTTACGCTGAAACACAGTGACGGCACGGAGGAGGCTTTTCCGGCAAATCATACTTGTAATGAAATACAAATTGCATGGTTCCGCGCCGGGTCGGCCTTGAATTACCATGCAACCAAACAGAAAGAACGATGAGTGAACTGAAAATGCATAATGGGGCATTGCTTGTGCCCGACTGTGTAACCGTCCCGTTTATCACGGGCGACGGTGTAGGGGCGGAAATTATGCCGGTCTGCCGGAGCGCAGTAGACGCCGCTCTGCAGAAAGCGTACGGCGGCAGCAAGCGGATTGACTGGCGGGAAGTGATGGCGGGAGAGCGTTCATTCCACCAAAACGGCTCGTGGCTGCCTGACGGGACGCTGGACGCCTTCCGCACCTGCCGGATTGGCATCAAGGGACCACTGACCACGCCCGTGGGCGGCGGTATCCGTTCGCTGAATGTGGCGCTGCGGCAGACGCTCGACCTGTATGCCTGCGTACGTCCCGTGCGCTGGTTCAGGGGGGTGGAGTCGCCCCTGAAAGAGCCGTGGAAGGTGAACATGACGGTCTTCCGCGAAAATACGGAAGATATTTATGCCGGTATCGAATGGAAACAGGGTACACCCGAAGCGGCCCGGTTCGGCCGGTTCCTGAGAGAGGAGATGGGTGTGAAGAATATCCGTTTTCCGGAAACGTCGTCCTATGGTGTGAAGCCGGTGTCGGTCGAGGGCACCGAACGTTTGGTGCGCGCCGCCCTCAAGTATGCCCTGCATCATCACCTGCCCGGTGTGACGCTGGTGCACAAGGGCAACATCATGAAGTATACCGAAGGCGGTTTCCGGCAGTGGGGGTATGAACTGGCCGGGCGGGAGTTTGGCGGGAGTGGCCTTGTGGTCAACGACGTGATCGCCGACGCTTTCCTGCAGAATACCTTGCTGAAACCGGAAGCCTATTCCGTCGTTGCCACGCTGAACCTGAACGGCGACTACCTCTCCGACCAACTGGCCGCCATGGTGGGAGGCATCGGCATTGCGCCCGGCGCCAACATCAATTACGCTACGGGACATGCCATCTTTGAAGCCACTCACGGTACGGCGCCCGACATTGCCGGCGCCGGCAAGGCCAATCCCTCGTCGCTCCTGCTCTCGGCTGTGATGATGCTGGAATACCTCGGCTGGACGGAGGCTGCCCGGCTGATTACCGGCGCTATGGAGAACTGCTTCTCCAGCGGCCGGGCTACCGCCGACCTGGCGCGCTTCATGCCGCAGGGACAGGCGTTGACGACCTCCGCCTTCGGCGACGAAATCATCCGCCGGATGAGGAATGAAGATTAAATGTATAATGTCTAATGTCTAAAGTTTAAGAAATCATGATTAAGAAGTTTTTGACCTGCAAACTGGCCGATACCATCAAGCGATCGTCCAAGATTGACAATTCGCTGTTCAAACAGTACGGCGTCAAACGCGGTTTGCGTAACGAAGACGGTTCCGGCGTACTCGTCGGATTGACGAGGATAGGAAACGTCGTGGGTTATGAACGTACAGAAGAAGGGAAACTGAAACCCATCCCGGGAAAACTGTTTTATCGCGGATACGACCTCGAAGACCTCGCCCGTGCCACCATGAAGGAAAAACGGTATGGTTTTGAGGAAGTGGCCTACCTGCTGCTTTCCGGCAACCTGCCCGACCGGGAGGAACTAAAGGAGTTTCGCGATCTGCTGTACGAGAACATGCCTCTGCCGCATGAATCCACCATGAGCATCATGGCGCTTCGCGGTAGCAACATAATGAATATCCTGGCGCGTAGCGTGCTTGAGATGTACACGTTTGACAGGGACCCCGACAACCTGTCGCGCGAGAACACCATGCAGCAGTCCATCGAACTGATTTCACGCTTCCCCACGATCATTGCCTGCGCCTACAATGTTTTGCGTCATCACGACAAGGGACGTTCGCTGCACATCCGCCATCCGAATCCCGAACTGGCCTTTGCGGAGAATTTCCTCTACATGCTGAAACGGAATTATACGGAACTCGAAGCCCGCACGCTCGACCTGCTGTTGATTCTCCAGGCCGAACATGGCGGCGGTAACAATTCCACCTTTACCGTGCGCGTGACCTCGTCCACCCAAACGGACATTTATTCCTCCATCGCCGCCGGCATCGGTTCGCTCAAGGGGCCGCTCCACGGCGGCGCGAATATCCAGGTGGTCGATATGTTCAATTATCTGAAGGAAACCCTTGAAGACTGGACAAACGTGAAGGAAATAGATGCCTGCCTAACCCGCATTCTGAACCGGGAGGCTTACAACCGGACGGGACTGATCTACGGTATCGGCCATGCGGTATATACCATTTCCGACCCGCGCGCCATACTCCTGCGTGAGCTGGCGCGGGAGCTGGCCGGGGAAAAAGGCCGGTTAGCCGAGTTCGAGTTTCTCGAACGGCTCGAAGCACGCGCCGTTGACGTTTTTGCCCGCGTCAAGAACAACGGGAAACAGGTGTCGAGTAACGTCGATTTCTATTCCGGCTTCGTATACGAATTAACAGGTCTGCCCGTAGAAATCTATACACCGCTGTTCGCCATGGCGCGCATCGTCGGCTGGACGGCTCACCGCAACGAAGAATTGAATTTCGCCGGCAAGCGCATCATCCGCCCGGCTTACAAGAACATCATTCCGGAAGCATTACCTTATGTACCGCTGGCGGAAAGGTAACGGATTCGAGAAAACAAAACCCGCCATTTCGGCGCTGGATGGACGCAAAGGCTCGGGCGACGGGCGAAAAAAGCCCCTCCCCGAGCCTTGTTTCAATCAGGCAGGAAAGAGAAGAGCACAGAAAAAAGGAGTCCGCTCTTTTTTTTGAGGCGTTGTATGAACGGATACAGATTCGCATACACGTTCAGAGCGGCTTGCCAGGGAATGGCAGTCCCCAGCGTCCCTTCAGTCCCCAACAGTCGCAAGCCATGTACACCCCCGATGCGTGATTCGGTAAAAAGAGGAATAGCATCTCCCCAAAAGATTTCGGCAAAAAACGCGCGAGCTTGGAAATCCCGGCAAATTCACGTAAGTTTGCCACGCAATGATGTTAGAAAGCGGAAAATATGTTGAGTAAAACACGTGGAATTGTACTTCATGCCCAGCCTTATAACGACAACTATTCCATTGTTCATGTATACACGGAATTTTTCGGGCGTGTAGCTTATCTGGTCGCGCGCAGGCGGAAAGGGAAAACGATGGTACCTCATGCGCTATTTTTGCCGTTGTCGGTAGTTGAAATGGAGGTGGAGCATCTGAATACGAGGGATATTCAGCGTATTCGGGAGATGAAGGCCTGTTATCCGCTGACGACCATCCCGACGCATCCGGTGAAAAACATCATCGTGCTATTCCTGGCCGAGATTCTCTACCGGGCCGTGCATACGAAAGAACCGGACGCCCGACTGTTCGAGTACCTGTATGAATCCATTCGCTGGCTGGAACTGTCGGACGAGGGTGTCGCCAACTTCCATCTGGTGTTTCTGATACACCTGGTGCATTACCTTGGCGTATATCCGAATGTAGAATCCTACCGGCCGGGAGGTTATTTCGACATGATGAACGGTATATTTACCGGCGTGCCACCGGAACATCGCCATTATCTGGACGAAACGGAAAGTATCGTTTTTTACCGGCTGCTCCGGATGAATTATGCCAATATGGCGGTGTATGCCTTTTCGCGTCACGAACGGTCACGCATCATTTGCCGTATCCTGGAATATTACCGGTTACACCTGCCTGATTTTCCTGAAATCAAATCGTTTGCGATTTTGCAGAGTCTTTTCGACTGAGAAGAGATTTGCCCGTATGCAAAAAAGATGCTATTTTTGTGCGCTTCAAAAAAAGAGGGTCTTGTAGTTCAATGGATAGAATGGAAGTTTCCTAAACTTTAGATCCGGGTTCGATTCCCGGCGAGACTACAAAAATTGCTAATTATTAATATATTAAGAATTATCTGGACTAAAATAGGGACTAATTCAATGTGAGAATACGCTTACGTACCAATTCTGTTCAAAATAATCTAATACACAAAATGCTAAACATATTATTCAAAAGGGGGAAAGCGAAGATAATAAAAGTAAGTGATTTTAAAACGCTTTTGTCAGGTCGGTACAATAGGCTCTTCCCCCAAAGTATACCCTTCGCAACGAGTTAACATACAGGAATATATATAGACCTCGTTTTATTGGACGAAAAAATATGTACAAAAAATGGCGGAAAATATGTATTACATTAAAACAGTAATACGCCAAATATTTCCGCATCAGACAACAGACAGCATCCAATGAAGATGCATAATCAGCTTATGCAACAATTTAGCGTCATTGATATTCCGGTTGTTTGACTTAAGTTTCTCCCTGTTCCGAAAATGGCTGAGTAAAAAATCCACAAGGAAAGACATTAATGGCATGGCGGTATGAAATATTCCTTTATCAGAAAATCACCAAAGTAAAAGTGAATGTGTCCGGCGTGCTCAAAAAACATTGTGTGGGTGTGATGGAACCGGCCAGGAAAATAGAGCTAAAAAAAATTGCGTGACTTATTCGTTCTGGATTTTTTTTAAGTCCTCGATGAATTTTTCAAGACCTTCGATTACTTTCTGTTTTTGGCGCGGATTAAGCTTTGTGGGTTTTCCGCGCCAATTTATACCCGCAAGCTGCTGCATGGTGTATGAATTGTATTTTATTCCACAATAATCCGGAAAAAACCTTCTGCATTTCAAATATTTGATTTTTTCAGTGAATTCGTCCATTCCGTTGATGTATTTTATACGCAACATGCCACTCGGCCATGCGTCTCATTAATCCTTCTACTTTAGAGACATCCCCATTATAGTAACTTGTAATATCGTCAATGTCGTCAACTACTATATAACTGTCCCCTTCCACTTTCACCAAAAGTCTCGGTCGTTGAGAGTGGAAAATATAGACATCATCCGGATTGACCATCGGATTGAGAGCTATCATGAATTTTGGATGTTTTTTCATGCTACAAAGATAGTGTTTTTATTTTTATATCTTATTTATCTTCTGCATCCACAATCAATTAAATCACGGCTCGGATGAAATTGAAAATTCCCTGTCTTTGAATAAAGCTGCCAATCCGGTAATCTGTTTCAATCTCAGCAATTCGTCGGCGTCCATTCCGATATTTTTAAGTATCCAGGCATCGGACATGCCGGCCTGTACAAGTTCCGATACCACACTACTCATTAATTCTATACTGTGTGAACCGCGTGCGCGGTTATGCCGTATAGTGGATGCCATACGGTTGCTAATGTCCTTCTCAATCACTACGACAGGCATCATGCCATTTTCGCGCTCATATATGTCGCGATGCTGTTTCATCACGGTATAACGATGGAAGCCATCTACGATTTCATACCTGTCAATCTCAAAAAGATAATAACACACAATAGGCATCGTATAACCATCTTCCTTGATTGACTGATACAGTAATTTCATTTCAGGCGGAGCTACGGCATTGGGGTTATAGCTATTCGCCTGTATCTTTTCAATCGGAACAGCCTGCACGTTATATACAGGGCTTTTATAAGTTACTTTTTCAGCAAACAAATCGTTCATAGCAATGCGTTGTATTTATCTATTATCGCCTTCCGGCGTTCGTTTTCGTTTTTTGTTAAAGAGAATCCCATGTACTTGCATAAATGGTCATTCTTCATGATACATATGCACATACGCTTGTATGTAGGAATAAATTGAAATTCTTCGCTGTCAATATCGTCCAGATACTCCATGCGAACAGGTTTTTTATCTGTCTTATAATTAGTTGTATCACCCACTTCGATTTTTATACCAGCGTCTTTCAGTTCCTGTATGGTCTTTTCAGACAGAACGCCACCTCGTGTTCGCCAAAACTTCATTGATGTCTCAAGTTTTAAAAGATAATTCCGGCGTGCTTCTTCCGGCAAGGTATCCAAAAGGAAATACATGTAACTTTTCCACGTATGACCCTTGGGAAGTGTTATCGACTTCCATCCCATTGCTGTGGTTCCACCGTAGATGCCGGTGAAATTAACACCATTTACACGCGATACAAGTTTGCCCCACGTGTGAGGTTCGATTACTCGATATAACTTCAAACTGTCCTGTGCGGCAGACAGGAACGGACTTGCCACTCGCATAGCGTCAATAGGAACACCCGCCTGATAATACAAGTCATAAAGCCGGTTATATGACCACCCGAAGCGGGCGTTTGCAGTCCAAATATCCTCTGTTATCCAGTCATAGATCGGATAGGCGTTATAGACGTCATCGAACATTTGTTTCGTCCAGTTCAGGCCACAATAATTCTTATAGTTCCTGTCCGAATGTATCGCTCTCCACCGGTGAAGGCTTTCCTGTGTCCTTATCCCCACCAGGCAACATGTGCGCGTGGACTGTTTTCGTTCATGGAGCCACAGGCCGAATCGTTCCTGAAATTCATAATCCCACATTCTTTCATTGAAGAATGGAAAATCTTCTTTTTTCAGGCAATCATCCGGCATTGAGCTAACCAGGATGTTGCGTTTGGATTCTTCCCAGGGGCGCCAATAACTTTGGTGCATGGAGGTACAGGTGGTCACTTTAAAGGGGACGCAAATACGATATGTATCAATGATATCGCCGTTTTGCGACAATGTTTCATTGACGTACTTCGTAGTTGCTTCGTATTGTGCCTCATAATCAATATGAAATACTCCGATTTTATGTTTTATATTATGTCCGCGAACGTAATCAATGCACAGATTGAGTAAGACGCCACTATCCTTGCCTCCAGAAAAAGAGACAAAGATATTGTCGAAGTCGGCAAAAATTCGTGCTAAACGTTGCTGAGTTGCTTCGTAAACAGTCATAATATCTTTTTGAATCGCGTATATTTTACAAATTCTTTTTCTGATATAAATCCGAATTTTAAAACTGTTTTGTAATCGTGTTTTTGAGCAATTATATCAATCGCTTCAAATTTTTGTTTTTTGGCAAGTTTAATTACTTGCCGCATCAATAGTTTCAACAGTTTTTCATCTCTGTTTTGAATGTGGTAATTATTAATTTCACCGGTATTACCTTTCTTTTGTACAGGCAAAAAGCCAATACAGGCGCCATCATCCGAAACAGCTACAATCCATATATGATTCGTCGCGGTTTTGAAAGCCACGCCATTATTTTGTCGAATAACAGATGGATTTAGCACCAAAGGTGCAACCAGATCATACAACCTTTTTTCTGTTCCTTGCAAAATCTCTATTTTCATAACAAAAGTTTCTTGCAAATATAGTGACTATGTCTAATATATTCACAGTTCTTTTTTTAATTGCTCTTTGGTTTTGCCTTTGAAATATTCAATCATGCCGATTTTCTTTTCAACATTTCTGTCTATTAAGGATTCCAGTCCAACATTACCGGTTAAATCCCAGTACCGACAATCGTATTCCTGTCCCGTCCGGAACGTGCGCCGCCCGGACTGGATGCGCAGGGCATAATCCCAAATCTTATCAAAATAGACGGTATTGCTCAGGTGTTGCAAATTTAGCCCGAAAGCCTCTTTTTGATAACTCAAAACGGTTGCTTTCGGATAACGTTTTTCGCAAGCCTCACGGCTCGCAATATATTTACAATAGATGATGGTTCTACCCTCATCTATTTTCTTGAAAAGTTTATCCAGGGCCTCGAATTTACCCTCCGTGCAGCAGTAGGCATGCTGCATTTTCTGGGTCATTTCGAGGAATATATTATTGTTTTTCCACAAAAGCATTTCATTGTCCAGATACCTCCGTTTTAAACGGTAATATTCATTACTACTTTCTTCGTCCAGCCAATACTTGATTTCATTGTATAATTGATTGATTTGCAGATGTAAATCGCATTCGTATACATAGTGACGGATAAGTGAATAGAGGTAATCAATATTCTCGTATCCGGTTATGAACTCCTTTACGTACTGTTTGTATCCTCCGAATCTCTTTGTGATTCTGGTATATTCGCAAAATGTATTTTTAAACGCCGTTAAATCCATATTTAAAATTCTTGGGCTTAAAAATTCCATTTGCGACCACAGGTCTAATAGATTCCGGCTTAGCGGTGTGCCGTTAAGTATTAATTTGTATTCGACTAATTTGCTTATATCCAATAATCGCCTTGTGCGTTTCGCATAGGCATTTTTGATTTTAAGGCTTTCGTCGACTATAACAAAAGGCTTTTTCGCCCTTTCGATTTTATTCCGGAGATTCAAATAAATTCGGTCGGAGGCCGAAATACTCTCCACGCCTGCATATTCTACAGGCGCATGGAACCCTCCCCACTTGTTGATTTCATCCACGACGGAACCGATACCACCCCTTGGCTTT